>CAYVAH010000017.1:0-15450 GCA_964449215.1 Candidatus Undinarchaeota archaeon
TTCCTTCGCTTCGCAAAGGCAAACACCTTCGGCTCGCCTCGTCGCGAAATCGTTGATGCCAACCGGTGCTCGGTCGATCCGCATTAGGGTGCCTCCAGCACCCCTGCTTTTGCTTCGCTCCGGATCGCTGCGAAAGCGTATTGGTTTTTTAACCCCAGGACGTGGAGCTTCCCGTGGACCCCAAACTGGCACAAAAAGTGGAAACCCGCGTGAGCGCACAGGTCAGGTTGTTCCTGGGTGAGCTGCGGGCGGTGGCCCCTGAGAAGGCCCGCGAGGCCGCGAAGAACTGGGAGGACTACAAGCCCGAGCTGCTCAAATGCGAGAGCAAGGAAGAGGTGGCACGGCTGCTGGTCTCATTTTTCGAGCGTTCCTTGCGGGCTGTCAGGGACATTGACGCCGAAGATTTCCACCGCCTGCGATACAACACCGTGGGAAAGATGATGAAGTGCATGTGGGCACTGAATGTGCACAAGAACACCATAAAGGACTATATCAAGCACCTGCACTCCATAGAGGGCAAACCCCTGGGAAGGGGAATAAGGATGGCTGATGAGGGGTTCGAGAGACCCCGCGAGGTCGTGAAGCCGAAGAAACCCATAACGGTGGATGAGCTGAAAAGGAGACTGGGAAAGCGGGAGTTCAGGAGGGAGCTGGACTCCGAAATTCTCGCAGCAGGGGCATTCGCAGTGGCCGCACTAACCCTGTTCCTTGTGAAACTTTTTGGATAGCTCCTCAAAAAGCGCCTGGAAAGCCCTGCGACGGTGGGAAACCTTCATCTTGTACCCGAAATCCTCCGCAAAGGTCCTCGTGTGACCTTCAGGAACGAAAATTGGGTCGTAACCGAAGCCCCTTGAGCCACGAGCCTCCTCCGGGATGGTGCCCCTAACCACGCCGGGCTTCACCACAAATCGCCCGCCATCATAGTAACAGGCAGCGCACCGGAACTCCGCCCCGCGGTCAGCAACGCCCTTCATCAACTTCAGAATCCCGGAGACACCTATTTTCCCGAAGACAAAAGCGGAGAACTCACCCGGAAAACCGTTGAGAGCATCAACGAAGAAACCAGAGTCATCGCAGATCACCGGCCGGCCCACAGCAGCAAATGCCTTCTCCGCCTTGTCCCTTGCTATTTCCTCGAGGGTGCCGCGGACCTCCCTTATCTCAAAAGGCTTCTGGATGAGGCGGATGCCCATTGAACGGGCGATCTCCAGGGTCTCCAGGAACTTGTGCCTGTTCCCCGTGACCATGACCAGATTCATGGCCCCACCGCCCGGAGTATGAGATCAAAGGCATTCACGGCAGACCTGGGGTCGTAGATGTTCTTGAAGTTAACCTGCTTCCTCTCCGCAACCGGGAGAACCTTGGACTCAAAACCCAGAAGGGTAGCAAAAACAAGCAGGTAATCCCAGTCAACCCTCGACTCTTTTTCGAGGTTAACCTGACTCCGCGAGAAGTTCCGGTAGGCAAGCCACGCCGCTTTCTCGAGAGCGGCTGCATGGGTATATCTGCTGAAGGTCATGCACCCAAGACGGAGGGTCAAAACCATCCAGAACAGATTCACCAGTGCAAGGACCACCATCGAGGAACGGAAGTTCACAAGGTAGGACGGGGAAGCAGCCAGCATCCCCACAGCTATCATCAGGAAAGCGGATTGAAGCAGCAGAACAAAATAGTCCCCGAGCCTGTCATATGTCTCCTCAATAAGGTCTTGGGGACAGTCCACCCGGAGTTCCCTGAGCATCCTGCGGAAAGGCCTCCCGAGCTCCTCAACCCTGGCATCAATCCAGTCCCTGTCAAGAACAATCTCGCCCTTCCTCGAAAGCCTTGAAAGGAAACTCAAAACCTTCCCGGGGTAACCCTCCGCCCTGTCCGAAATCACACGAAGCTTCTTGCCAACCACCTCGATGTACCCGTTCCGGGCGAGGTCTATTATGGTGGCGGATACAACGTTGCTCCAAGGCAGGTCACGGAAGAAAAGGCAGCGAAGCTCGTGGGGCGGCCTCTGTGAGGGAGGGAACCAGGAATGACCCTGATCCTTCACATCCGGGTTGAGCCCCATCAGCAAGAAGACCAGGAAGGCCATGAAGGACTCGAAAGTCACCACGAGGAACAGGTTGCTCCCCCAGTTGGACTCAAGGCGGGACTCAACCCCGAGCCGCCTCTTGGAATCCAAGAAACGCCTGTAGAACTCACCACTGGTACGCGGGCCGGAGTAGTAGTTTGGAAGGGAAGCCGAGAGGACTGCTGCCCTGAATTCCCCTCTGGAACCTTCCGCAGGGAAGGTGGCAAAGTCATTTGCTCCGACCACCTTGAACTCCGCGGGGAGAGTCCTGGGACCTTCGTAGAATTTCGCACTGAAGTAACACATGTCCTCATAGCAGGTGTAGGGGTCCAGAAGGGTGTATTCAACACCCAGCACAGGTGAACCCTCACACGAAACGGAGTAACTTCCATCATACGATATGAAGGACTGACCGCTGCAGTGCACGCCTGTTATCGACATATTTGGCCAGGGAAAACGGCGCTGGCCCCCCTCCGAAAAGACCCAGAACTCGGAAACGTTCACGTGGTCTTCCCCAAATCGAACTTCGATTGACACTTCATCATGGGGTGGGGTGTAGTGGAGTGCCATGACTGCAAAAACAACGGACAGGACGGTTATGGGAAACAGTATGACCGCAAAAGCTCTCTGCAAATCATTCACCTGGTGCTATGTTTTCAAAATTTAAATATCCAACTCCAGGAGCTTCCTCCTCGAAGAGTGTCCCCTGACAATCCTCACCTTGCTCGAGGGAATGGAAAAGAACTCCGCAACGGCCTTCACAACGGCACTGTTCGCCTTCCCTTTCTCCGCCCTCTCCTTCACCCATACCTCCAGGCGCTCACCCTTCACCACCCTGCTGCTCCCCGCCCCGGGATGGACCCTTACTTCGACCATCATAGAACCATCGTCCTTATCACGGAAAGGTCATGCGAGTCCACGGCCAGGAACTCGCCATTCTCCATCTCAACCCAGCTCTCTCCCAGGGGTTTCGAAGAAACGATGAAGCACTTGTAGAACCCCCCGCGCTGATAATAGTAGAGATTGTTCGTCCCCCTGTAAACACGCTTGAACACGTAGAGGTAACGGCCATCCGCCATTATGAAGTTCAGGGAAGTCACATGGCGACGCCTGGCCTGTTCGCTTATCTCCTTCACGGCCTTCCGCAGGCCCATGAAGTTCCCCCATCTCTCCATATTCTGAACCAGAAAGTGAAACAGCAGCTCGGAGTCCGTGTCGCCACGGATTTTCCTGTAGCTGCCCTTCAGGTAGTCAGCCAGCTCGCTAATATCAACGGTCCCGTTGTGGGCAAACACGTATTTACCGAAACGGAATGGGTGTGTGTTGACCTCCCGGACATTGCCCCGGGTCATCCTGCGGAGGTGAGCCAGGATTATCCGGGAGTTCATGCGCTCGGCAGTTGCCACAAACTTGTGGTTCTTCAGGGCGCTTTCCCTGCTCTTCACAACCTTCAATCTCCCGCCCTCATACCATGCCAGCCCCCAGCCATCCGGGTCGTGGACGGCATAGTGCCTGAAGCTGAACAGCTCCTCCGGAACCCGCTCCGGAATAACCACCGCACCAAAGAGCTTGCACACATCAGAAAGGCACAGTTCAAATATTAATTTGTTAAGCCTCATTCACGTTAAAGCCGAGATTCGAGGAGCTGTATCGCCGGAGCCCGATCCGCCAGACCGCCAGCGCAACCACGGGGAACACCATGGAGAGAAGCCAGAGCTTTGGAGCCCACCCTCCGGAATAGGCCTGCTGAACCGCGTAAAAGAAGATTGTCCCTCCGGGAATCACATAGTAGAAGAAGAAGCGCAGGGGACCTTGCAGTATCACAACAGGCCACATCCCCGTGGAAATGAGGAAATGAAGGAGCTGTCGTTGAACTCTCCCGGTAAAGTCCCTCATGAAGAAGTAAAGCGAATTGACAATGACCATGAAGGAGAACGCGACCACGAAGCTCGCCGGGAGAAACATCAGGAGCCGGAGAGGCGCGCCAAGCAAGGCCAGGAACAGTAAACCCTGGGAGATGTCCCCTATGGATGCAACACGGGTGTCGGAAATCGCCACGTTGATCAGAAGATTTCTTGGAACCACCATGAAGCGGTCGAGGTTTCCCTCAACTATATATTGCCAAATCTTGCGGAGACCACCAAAAAACAGGAACACCAGGCCATATACCAGAACTGTGTAAGAAAAGACAACCAGATACTGCGCCCGGTTAAAGCCACCGATGCTGCCCGTCCTCGCAAAAAGAAGTGAAATCACCGCAATCCAGAGGAGATTGTTGAGGAACATCATCGCCGCCTGGAGATAGAAGGATCTCCTGAAGTAGTACTTCGACCGGAGGTTGAGCCAGAGCTTATCCACCAACCATCTCATATTTTTTCACCCCCTTCTTCTCAACCACGAGAGCCACCACATACAGGAAGGCCACCCAGAGGAGGCCAATCAGGAGGTCAATCGGGTTGAACTGCCCCACCATTGCCTTGGCGGGAACATAGGCCATGAACCTGAACGGAAGAACCTTGGACAGGAAGGCCAGCCAGCCCGGGAAGAATTCCAGAGGCACCACCACACCTGAAAACAGGAATTTTATCTTGTCAACGACGAAGCGGAATGGTTGGGTGTCCCCCACCCAAAAGCTCAGATACCCCACTGTGACTGAGAAGGAGTACTCCACCACAAAGGCCAGGAGCGCCAGCGGGAGATACCAAAAATTCGGCATGCCAAAAAGCAGGAACATGGGAAAGACAAGAAGAAGTGAAAGGAAATAGCCCGTGACCACTCTGCCCATGAAAATGCTGAACAGCTTTGAGTAAAGGGACCCCGGGCGGGTGAGCCAGACATCGAGCCTCCCCGTGCGAATCAGCTTGGACACCTCCCAGGACACCCGGGCCCGGTTGAACATCACAAGCTCGGCAACAATCACGTAAAGCATGTAGGAACGGTCTCCTGTTACTGTGAACCAGAAATACCCGATAAGATAACCAAGAAACGCCATGTGAAGCGAGCGGATTATGGTGGCCTGCCAGTTGGCCAGAGCCTCACGGACCCCAATGTATATCATTTCATCCCCCTGTACAGATGGACCAGAACGTCCTCTATCGAAGGCAGGCGCACCTCAAAGTCCTTTATACCCTTGCTCGAAAACAGCTTCAGGGCATCATCAACGCTGGCACCTTCCTTCAGCCGGGTCTTCACCACATACTTGCCACCAAATGGCTCCGAGAGATGCAGAATTATGGTCCGGTAATTCACTATGGCCTTGAGCTCCTTGGGAGTCCCGTCAAAGACCAGCCGACCGTTCCCCATCACAACTATGCGGCTTGACCTGTCCATGTCCCCAATGACGTGGGAGACCAGCACAATCGTCTTGCCCCTCTCGTTCATCAGGGAGAGGTATTGAAGAAAGCTCTCCCTCGCGGCAACATCCAGGCCCATCGTTGGTTCGTCCAGTATCAGCAGGGACGGGTCGTGAACAAGGGCGGCCATAAGCTCACATTTCATCCTCTGCCCCAGGGAGAGCTCCCTCGGCAACCTGCTGAGCAAAGGAGAGGCATCAAGCTCCTCAGAAATCCTTTTTATGCGGGAATCCGCGTCCCTGACACCGTAGAGCGAAGCAATATACTTCAGGGAATCTCTGACAGGGACATAAGGCCAAAGACCACTCTTATTTCCAAACACCACACCAACTTCCTTCAAAAAGGACCTGTCCTTGAAAGGGTCCTTCCCCAGAACCTTCACGCTTCCCTCATCCGGGGTCACTATTCCGAGAATTGACCTGAGGAGGGTGCTCTTCCCGGAACCGTTCGGCCCGACCACCCCGAGGAACTCTCTTTTTTTCACCCTGAGGCTCACCCCTTTGAGAACAGAAAAAACACCCATGGTCTTACGGAGACCCTTCACCTCTATGACTGCCACAAATAGCAGGGCGCAAGGTAGTATTAAACTGGCACGGACACGACAAAGGCTTTTAAGTTTTCATCCACAGCCCGGTGTGAGCTACATATCGCGGAATCTCTGGAGGGAGCTGAAACTCGCCGCTCTGAACCTTCTCATCGCCGTGGGTGTTTTCCTCTACCTGAGATACCTCGGACTGGAACTGTGGAAGGCCCTGCCGGTCGTGCTCCTGATACTTCTCAACATGAAGACCCATCTTTCACGGGCCATGCGACTGATTTCAGGCGGCTATGGTGAGGAGGAGGTGTTCAGGGAGCTGCGCAAGAGGCTCCGGGGACACTATGTGTTCAGGAACCTCTACACAGGCAGGGGGGACATAGACATCCTGGTTGTTGGTCCGGGTGGCGTCCATGTGGTGGAAGTGAAGCGATTGAAGGGAACCGTTATGGCGGGAAGGGGGAGTGTGAAATACGGGAAAAGAGAGTTACTGGACCAGCTGGAAAGGAATGAGGAGCACGTGAAAAGGCTGCTGCGCAGGGAAGGGCTTGAAGTGCCGGTAAAGGGGCATCTGGTAGTGCTGGGCAGGGTCAGGGGAAGAAATGAGAAGCTCGTCAGGAGCGTGGGCGAACTCACCAAGAAAATCAAGAAAGGGGCGGTGCTGGACAGCTTCACGGTCCGGGACGTTGCCTCGCTGTTCTTTCGATAGATTAATTAAGTCTCCCCCCAAGTCTTCCGTGGACAGGCGGGTGGCGAATCTCTGTTACCTGATCCGTAACGGAAAGCTTTTGCTCATAAGAAAGAAAAGGGGACTCGGAGCCGGAAAGCTGAACGCTCCGGGTGGGAGGGTTGAGGATGAAAGCCCGGAGGAATCGGCGATACGTGAGGTCAGAGAAGAGGTCGGTGTGGAAGTCAACAGTCTACAGTTCCGCGGGATCCACGAGTTTGTGAATAACGGTAAGCTCGCCTTACTCTGCTATGTATTTGTCAGCGAGGACTTTGAAGGGGAGCCCAAGGAAACGGAAGAAGCTGAACCGCTGTGGTTTGCCCTTGAGAAGATACCCTATGAGGAAATGTGGGAGGATGACGCCCTCTGGTTGCCTAAGGTCCTGTCGGGTAAAACGGTGTTTGGAAGGTTTGAGTTTGAGGAATGGAAGCTCAAGGAGCACAGGCTCTGGGTGGTGTAGAGGCACTTCACAGGAGCTCATATTATGCCCCTGCGCCTAGGAGTCCGGGAATACTCCGAGGGGTTGCTCAGGAATTTTTCAATCTCCTCAAAGGCGGATTCGAGAGGTATAACGGTTTTTTCGGCAAGCTTTTTGCGGAGCCTGGGGAGATATTTGGGCACGTCGTTGAGGAAGCTTTCAGCCCGCTCCTTGCCCTCCTCGGACAGCAGCTTTTTGGTGTACTCCCCAAACTTTCTGACGGCAGGGGCAAAGAAAGGTCTGTAGCAATAGTTCCCTTCAAAATAGCCACACACCGTGATACCGCCTAGGAACTCCGGCACGGTACTGTGATATTTTCTGGCTATTTCAGGGTCACAGTGGCAGAGTTCCCGCCTCCATTTTTCAGCTTCGCCCAAAACAGCTTCCATTCTGGTGCCCCCGTACTGCCGATAAAACACAATTTTATCGGCTATCTCGCGACAGGTTTTATGATGCTTCCCGAGTTCCTCAAGACCGGAAAACCCGCCCTCTTCCACGCTCTTGCCCTTGAGATCCTCCGCGTTTTTCCTGCACCATTCCTCAAATTCTTCATAGGGTTTGCCCAGAAAATAATGCTCTTCACTCTCCCGAAGCCACACCTCAATTAGCAACTCCCAAGTTTATATTTCTATTCTCCAGCGTACCACTCCCCCCTGGCTTTCTGCTCCCTGTCCTTCCGTGAGCCCTGCTTGTTCACCCTGGGACGCTTGCTCTGCGGGTCCCTGCGCAGGGTGATGCCGACAGACTCGAGAAAAAGGTTCATTCCCTTTGTGACCTCCATGGGACCAAGAACCTCACCGTGCACACCCGGTTCGCCAACAAAAACCATCATGCGATCACTCAGGTAATCCACAAACATGAGGTCGTGCTCCACAACTATGGCGGACTTGCCGGAGTTCTGCATCAACCTCTTCACGAGCTTTGCCAGTCTGAGACGCTGCTCGCTGTCCAGGAAAGCCGAAGGCTCGTCCAGCAGGTAGAGGTCGGCGTCCTGGGCGAGTGCCAGACCCACAGCGACCCTCTGCAGTTCGCCGCCGGAGAGCTCACGGGCATTCCGGTCAAGTAAGTAGGTGAGGTCCAAAGGCGCGAAAATATCACGGTTGAGGTTCATTCCCTCCGGGGGGTCCACGGACTCGAAAAGCTCGCCAACCCGGGCATCCCTTGGCTCCACATACTGGGGCTTGTAGCTGACACGAAGCTCCTCGCTCAGCTCGCCTTTCTTGGGCTTTATCACACCGGCAAGGAGCTTCACAAAGGTCGTCTTGCCCAGGGCATTCCTGCCGACCACCCCAACAATTTCCTGCCCCCCTATCCACCCGGCCGCCACTGAAAGCCGGAAGCTCCCCAGCTCGACCTCCATGTCCGAGAAAGCCACGAGTTCCCCCGCAGCCATCGACTCCGTGCGGGCCTGGGTAAACTTCAGCGGCTCCTGGCGAATCCGCAGGTTCTCAGCCCGGAGATAACCATCAAGGAACTCATTTATTCCCACACGAACACCCTTGCGCATCGAAACCGTCCCATAGACGCCCGGCTGACCGTAGGTGATGTGAATGGTGTCGGCAAGGTAGTCGAGCATTACAAGGTCATGCTCAACCACAAAAACACGGGGAGCAAACTCCTTGATCGCCCTCGACACACGCAGGCGCTCGTATATGTCCAGAAAGCTGCCCGGCTCATCAAAGAAATAGATGTCCGCCTTCTTGGCAAGTGTGGCCGCTATGGCAACCCTCTGCAGCTCACCGCCGGAGAGCTCCCCGAGGCTCCTGTTGAGCAAGCCCTGCAGGGACAGTGAGTCGAGGATGTCGGCAAGCTTGCCCCGTTCATCGACCTTTTCAAGAAGCTCTCCGACTTTTCCCTTATAGAGCCGTGACAGGGCGGTTATGTTCTGGGGTTTGTAGCTCACGCGGAGCTTTCCATCCGCCAGCTTCTGCAGGTAGCCGCCTATTTCGGTGCCGGCGTAACGCTCCACCACCGGGCCCCACTCCCTGTTGTCCCCACTAAGGTTCGGCACCAGCTGCCCGGAGTAGATGCGCAGGACCGTGGTCTTGCCCGTGCCGTTTGGCCCGAGAATTCCAACGGACTCCCCGGGAATTGGGAGACCGAAAAGGGCAAACCGGTTGGGTCCATAGCGGTGGACAGGCTCTCCCGCAGCCTCGGGGAGGTTCACAACCGAAATGGCATGAAATGGACACACACGCGCACAGATACCACAGCCTATGCACATGGACTCATCTATGACAGCCTTTTCACCTATGCGAATTATGTCGGGCTTGCCGGATTTCACAATGGGACAGAACTTGAAGCACTCTTGACCGCATTTTTCCGGCCGGCACCTGTCCTTGTCAACAACTACTATCCTCACAGAAGGGAAAAGAGGGTCGGGTTTTAAAGGGGTTACTCCATAATCTGGATTTCAATATGCACGTTCTCCGGCACCTGGAGGCGCATAATCTGCCGCATGACCCGCTCGTCCAGAGAAATATCGACTATGCGCTTGTGAATCCGTTTCTCCCAGCGTTCCCACCTCTGTGTGCCCTCACCATCCGGCGAGGTCAGAGTGGTTATGCGCAGGCGCTTGGTCGGCAGAGGAACCGGGCCGGAAACCTTCACGCCGGCCTTCTCCCCCATCCTCCGGATATCCCAGGCGAGATTATCAACTATCTCGGGCTTTATCCCGCTTAGCTTTATTCTCGCCTTCCTCATACGGGAACCACAGGGTTGCGTTTAAAAAGTTAATCTGAGAAAACCTTAAAAACCGGGGGAGATTATGGTTCAAATGGGTTACCACTCTGAAGTACCCAATCCTTACCACAGCACAGTCATTGACCGAGCCAAGAAGATCTGGGAATCTGCAGATAAAGTTGCAAGGGAAAGCAACTTGAACAACCTTGTCCTTGACGAGGGCCTTCGACCGGACATTGAGGAGTTTGTCCATTCTGTGGAAGTTGACGGGGAGGGATATTTGTTCTGCCGTGCCCCGTGGCTGGATGACCCTGATAAGATGACGGAGGCTGGGTTTGCACTAAAGGTTGATGAACTTGGGTTTCGGGTTTATCCCTATATTTATAGACGTGTTGACGGAAAGAAGAAGGTACTGAGTAAACTGCCACAATGTGTGCACATAGCTTACAGCAGTGATGGCACACGGAAAGGAGTCGCACTGAGCGCAGTAGATTCAGCAGCATTTTTCATATATCACTATTTGGTCGATTTAGCCCGTGGAGAAGAACTCCCCTTAAAGATATTTGATGACAAGCTCTACCAGCAGCTTGTCAGCAGGCTAGCTACGGACCCTGACGCCGGCAAACGTATTGTTGAGCTCAGACTTGAGTATATTCTGCGGGGATATGACCGCCTCGACCCCAGCAACCCAGCGTATGAGTTCCACCTGAAAATGGCGAATGAGAACCTGCTGAACTTCCTGTTCGGGTGTGAGGATAACATCACCAATGAGGGATTCATAGATCTTATTGACCCGAAGATAATCATGCCATATTTTGAAACACTGTATGATTCGCTCTCCAAAGACATAGAAAAAACAAAAAGCCCGGCAACTAAATCACAAATCGCATACAGGGTTATCCATCTGGTAACCAAGAGCCAGTCCTTACCTGGGGGACCTATTTTTCCCAAAGAAGACACAATGCAAAAGATATATCGATCACTTCTCGAACTTTCAACCCCCCACCTCCTCCTGGAACATCACGAACTATTATATGAAGTCAGGGTGCTCGCAACCGTTACAGGAGTGGCTCCCTCTAACGAAGTGCTCCAGGAGGCATATGAAAATTATATCGCGGGGGGTCGTCTTGACTGCGTGAAAAAGCTGAAGGAAATTTTTAAGATGGAACCGAGCCATAAGGCATTGCAGAAAGGTTACAAAAAGTATTTGGAGTCCACATACGAAAACTCTTCTCGCATATACAAGGATCCGGATCGTGAAAAAGAGCTCAAAGAAACTCTAAAGTCGTTTGTGGAGCTACTCGGTGCGGGCCCAGGTGATAGAACAATGCATCACCTTTACGAAAAGTTCCTGGCGGAACCTACCGACCTTGAATACAAAGTAAAACTAACGAAGTACCTTATTGGGGTTTCCGGGGTGGCTCCCAAACGCAAGGTGCTGGAAAACCTTTACCTTGAATGCATGTTCCAACCACCATATGGATTACTGGGGGACGGCCCGGATAAGACTCCACTAGTAGAAGAACTGGCAGAATTCTGCGGCATAGACCCAGAAAGCCTTTTCAACATAGAGTTGCAATAAAAAAGAAAAAGGGAATTATTTGGGAACGACATCGATGACCATTCCAACGGCCACTGTCATTCCCATGTCCCTGATTGCGAACCTACCGAGAGGAGGTATCTCCTTGTATTTTTCTATCACCATGGGTCGGGTAGGTTCGACCTCGATCAGCGCCGCGTCACCTGCCTTGATGAAGTCCGGGTTCTCCTGCACCACCTGTCCGGTCTTCGGGTCTATCTTCTTCAGTATCTTTGTTATACGGCAGGCAACCTGTGCAGTGTGTGCGTGGAACACAGGCGCGTATCCCGGGGCTATCACGGATGGGTGGTTCATCACGACTATCTGAGCCGTGAAGCTCTTGGCCACCGTCGGGGGTTTATCGACCGGCCCAACGACGTCACCCCTGCGGACGTCGCCCTTTCCAACCCCCCTCACGTTGAACCCCACATTGTCCCCGGGGTTCGCCTCTGTCAGCTGCTGGTGGTGCATTTCTATGCTCTTCACCTCGCCCTGCACATGCGCTGGCTCGAACATCACCTTCATGCCCGGCTTCAGGACACCCGTCTCGACCCTGCCCACAGGAACCGTACCAACACCCGTGATGGTGTAGACGTCCTGCAACGGGAGTCGCAAGGGCATCTTCTTCAGGTCCTCAATGCTGGGCGGAGCCAAGTGGTTGTCTATAGCCTCAACCAAGGTTTCACCCTTCCACCAGGGCATGTTCTCGCTCTTCTTCGCAACATTGTCACCCTTGTACCCGCTGGTTGGAATGAATGGTATCTTTGAGGGATCAAAGCCCACGAGCTTCAGGTATTTGCTGACCTCCTCTTTGACTTCCTCGTATTTCTTCTGGTCATAACCGACCTCGTCCATCTTGTTGATGGCCACAATAATCTGCGAAATACCGAGGGTCTTCGCGAGGGTTATGTGCTCCTTTGTCTGTTCCTGAACACCATCCTTGGCCGACACCACGAGAACAGCACCGTCCGCCTGACTGGTTCCCGTAATCATGTTCTTTATGAAGTCCTTGTGTCCGGGAGCGTCAATGATGGTCACGTAATACTTGGGAGTCTTGAACTCGTGATGCATGAGGTCTATTGTGAGTCCTCGCTCCCTCTCCTCCTTCAGCCGGTCCATCACGAACGCAAACTCAAAAGTGGCTTTCCCTGCCTTCTTGGCTTCCTCCTCAAGCTTCCTCATGACGTTCTCGGGAACAAACCCGGTGTCAAAGAGGAGCCTACCTATTGTGGTGCTTTTACCGTGGTCCACATGCCCGATAAACACCACGTTCAAGTGCGGTTTTTCTGCCATCTCAATCACCTTTAGCTTAAAGGAAGCCGTGGAGGTTTTTTAAAAGTATCTCCCGCGGAAGAGTTTTTTAAACGGTCCCGAGTCTCCCCCGTATGGACTATGAGAAGATGCTCGACCGCGCCTACGAGCGCATGCCCAAGATGGTCTTTGAAAAGAAGAGGTTCGAGGTGCCAAAAGCACAGGTGTCCATAGAAGGAAACAAGACCCTTGTAAAGAATTTCAATGAGCTCTGTGATGTGCTGAACCGCAGTCCCGACCACCTGCTGAAGTTCCTGGGGAAGGAGATGGGGGCGTCCTGCAGAAGGGACGGCTCACGCGCGGTGTTTGTAGGAAAATTTGGATCGACCACCATAAACCAGAAAATAGAAAGGTACACCAGGACATACGTGCTCTGCCCGGTCTGCGGAAAGCCCGACACCAAGCTGGTCAGGGTGGACCGAATCCTCGTGATGAAGTGTATGGCCTGCGGAGCAACCAGCCCCGTTCCCCAGCTATGACTTCTTTTCCGCGGGCTCTACCTTAACCTCGGGCATCCGGACGGGCAGTGGAAGGAGGAGCTCCTTTGCGAGCCCTATGGCCAGAACCATTGGCTCCACGAATATGCGCTGATAAGCCTGCCGCGCAGCCTCTGCATCCACAAGCTTGCCTTTCTTTATAACCTTCTTTGCGTCCAGCCCAATAAAGTAGATAGAACCACCCACTTCGATGGAACCGACATTCGGCTTGTAGTTTGCTGAGAGCTTGTATCCAACCTTCACGAGCTGGAGCTCACCAGCCTTCTCGGCCTTGGCCCCGAGGAGCGCCGGCTTGACCTCCACGGTCATCCCTTTTGGAATCTTCTCACTCCTGTTCGCCTTAACGTCCTCGATTGTAACTCTCCAGACTGGCATGTATGTGTCCGGGAGGGAGCTATTTAATACTTCGCATAAGCATAAAAACTTTTCTTTCAACAAAATAAAAAATGACTTTTAATAGCCAGAAAAAGGCAAAAACAAGTGTCAAAAATGGTTTTAACTGCAGGGCGTATGGTGCTTGGGTGTGTGGCATATTCGGTTATGTTGGGAAGGGGAACGTCTGCAAGGTCCTGCATCAGGGGCTGAAAAACCTTGAATACCGCGGGTATGATTCGGCGGGTATGGCTGCCCTCGGGAACTCTCTTTGCTTTGTCAAGAACGCCGGAACCATCGACCAGGTGTTCTGCGACGCCAAGCTGCCGGCGAGGGGGGTTGGGATAGCCCATACCCGCTGGGCCACCCACGGGAAGCCAAACAGCACCAACGCCCATCCCCACTTCGATTGCAGGCACAGGATAGCAGTCGCACATAATGGAATAATAGAAAACCACGGGCAGCTCCGCGAGCAACTCCAGAAGAAGGGACACATATTCAGAACCGAGACGGACACCGAGGTGATTCCCCATCTCATCGAGGAGCATCTACACCTGGGGCAGTTTGAGGCATTCAAGAAGGCTGTGGGACTTCTGAAGGGGAGCTACGCAATAGCCGCCATCCTGGACGGCTCAAACCGGATTTATTTCGCCCGGAACTTCAGCCCGCTCGTGCTTGGTGTCGGCAGGGAGTCCTACGTTGCCTCTGACGTCGTGGCTTTTCTCAGATGGACAAACAGGGCAGTCTTTATCGAGGACGGGGAACTCGGCTTCATCCACAAGGGGGGCTACTATATTGAAAGGGAAGGGACACCAGTGAAGAGGGAACCCGTTGTCATAGGATGGAGCTTCGAAGAAGCCGCCAAAGATGGCTATGACCATTTCATGCTCAAGGAGATATTCGAGCAGCCGAGGGTCGTGAAGGACACACTGGCTGACTCACGGCTGGAAAGCTTTGCCCGCCACCTCTCCAGGCTGGACCGCCTGGTTGTCACCTCCGCGGGAACGTCCTACCATGCAGGCATGGCCTTCAAATACGTGTCAGCATTGCCGACAGAAGTCATAGTTTCTTCGGAATTCCTCCCTACCTACCGTGACGGTGAGGTCCTCGCGATAAGCCAGAGCGGGGAGACTGCAGACACCCTGAAAGCTGTGAGGCACGCCAAGTCCTGCGGCGCGCCCGTTGATGCCCTTGTGAATGTCGTGGGCTCCACGCTCACGCGCCTGGCCGAGCAGACAATATACACCCATGCCGGACCCGAAATCGGTGTAGCCGCCACGAAAACTTTTGTCTCGCAGCTGGCCGCCCTTTATGCCGTGGACAGGTTCATGAAGGGCGAGCCACTGTCAGACATCAACATCAAGCCGGCACTCCGGCTGAACAGGGAGCTCAGGAAGCTCGCCCTGAAACTCATGGACTCCAGAAACATGTTCTACATAGGGCGAGGGCCCAGCTATGTAACAGCCATGGAAGGCGCGTTGAAGATGAAGGAAATCGCCTACGTGCATGCCGAAGCCTATGCCGGGGGCGAGCTGAAGCACGGACCTCTGGCACTGATAGAGGAAGGAGTGCCAGTCGTGGCAATCTGCCCGGGGGGTGAGTGGAGAAAGAGAATGCTGGGGAATGTGGAGGAGGTAAAAAGCAGAGGTGCCACGATCATCGGGCTCGGGGAGGAAGGGGATGAAGAGTTGAAGGCACTGTCAGATTTCTTCTTTGCCCTCCCGCCGGTGGAGGAAGAACTCTCGCCAGTTCTCTACACCGTGCCGCTGCAGTTGCTTGCCTACCACACAGCCGTTTTCCTAGGGAAGGACCCGGACAAGCCACGGAACCTCGCAAAGAGCGTCACCGTTGAGT
>CAYVAH010000018.1:0-15334 GCA_964449215.1 Candidatus Undinarchaeota archaeon
TCGACAGCACTGGGGGTATGCGGAAGCCACAAGCTTTTTGAAAAAAAGAAGAGTCATTGGGCTGTTGGAAGCCCGAATCCTGTTGCAGTATCATATCCAGTTGTCCATATATCCTCTGCGATGCTGCGTAGGTAGTCGCGCGTTGATGCTGCAGTTCCCTGCCACAGTTTTGCGGCCAGGCCACTGATATGTGGTGTTGCCATGGACGTGCCAGACATATATGCATAACAGCCGTCGTTGTAGGTCGATTCTATTGAGACACCGGGAGCGCCAAACTCTATTTCCCGTTCATCGATCACGTCGTCGCCATCATCAGTTCCCCTGGAAGACCAGCTGGGCACATTGTCATTCTGGTCCGTTGCACCTACAGCCACCACTTTCGCATAAGCTCCGGGGTAGTCTATACTGCCTTCATCTGGTCCGTCGTTTCCTGCTGCTGCTACAACAAGGACTCCATTGTCAACTGCGTAGTCAATGGCCGCCAGAACTTGGCTGTCTGGCGTATTGCCACCGATGCTCATTGAAATGATGTTTGCTCCGTTGTCAGTCGCATAGTAGATTCCTGCAGCCATGTCGTCTCCGTAGCAGTGTCCGCGTCGGTCACAGACCTTGATGGCCATCAAGCTGGCTTCCGGTGCGACGCCAATTATGTTACCATTTGCCAGCACAGTTCCCGAGACATGCGTCCCGTGACCGTGACCGTCCTCGCAGTTTCTCATATCCGGGCGGAAGTGCGTGACCTTTGAGGTGCAGTGCAGTATGTTGTTCTTGAGGTCTGGGTGGTCCCTGTCAACTCCTGTGTCGAGGACTGCCACAACCACACCTGCGCCGCCGGAACCGCCATTCACCCTGGCAATTCCCCAAGGCAGCTGGTTGTCCGGATAGCATGCCGGGGATTCTCTGCCGCTGTTCTTGCAATCTGCGCAGCTGGGGTTCTCACCCAGTTCCGGTTCGCATTCGCCGTTGTTGTTGCAGTAGGGCTTTGTTATCTCGAACAGGCCGACGGGCTCGGTTTCGATGCCGAACCTCTCGAGGATCTTCAACTGTCCCGGGGAAAGCTCTGCCGAGAAGGCGTGCGGGAACTTGTGCACTGGGGGCACGAATGCCTCAATCACTGGATTCCTTGCGTGTATGTAGAATCTCTCTGCCATCGCTGGCACAAGCAACACTGCCAGAAACACTGTCAATAATGGTTTTCGCATGGAAAATACCTGCGGCTGGCTTAATATTCCTTTGCCTCTGAGCTGCTTTAGACCAAAGGTCGATCAAAATTGGAGAGCTTTTTTGTCAGTTCCGCCAGTCTGGAGGGGAGCCTGGAGTAGGCCACCATAAGCCCCTCTGCATCCCCGGAAAGCACTTCCAGACTGCTGTAAACTTCTGGGGTGTTCTTGCAGGCTTGTTCCCCGTATTCGAGCAGGGCACTGAACTTTTCGTTGAGTGCCTTGATATCCTCGAGGGCGTCTTCAATGTAGCGCAGTTCCCCCTCCTGCTTTTCAATGCTGCTCGGGGTTGCCCCATCCAGGGCTCTGGCAAGGTTCTCTGCTTCATGTTCGACCTTTCTCGAGAACTCTTTCCACTTCCCGACAACCCCGCCGATATATGTGAGATTTTCTATCAGTTTGTCTGCATCCACACAATCACCTACAGGAGTTCCCTTGCAAGGACCTTGCAGAACGCATAGAATCTATCGGTGTCCCCTTCGAGCTCCACTATGGCCCAGTAGGTCTTTTTTGCCACAACTTCCCCGATTATGGCATTCACCACCGTGACCTTTTCATTTCCTCCAATGACCGAGCCATAGCCTTTGAGCGCCCTTTCCGTTATTTGGAGCCCATTCAAGTATCGCAGGAGCGGGTTGGCGTGACCGGTCAAAGCCTCTCCCGCCCTGTAGTTTTTCCCCGCTATGTTCCTTATGCTTTCGTATATGCCCCAAACCATGTCCTCATATTCCCAGAACTCTTCAGGGAGTGACAGCGCCCATTTGTCTGCCAGTGATTTTCCAACATCTGCTGGGACCTCCTGCCGCCTGTAGGGGAGAAGACCCCGGTACTGCTTCAACATCCTGTTTGTTGCCTTTTCCAGTCCCTCAGGGCCCCCGTAATACCTGAGAAGTGCGTCCTTCGTTCTCAAGATTTTGTTGAGTGTGGGACCCCAGCTCATTCTGAATGTAGGGCTCTGTGGTTTAAATTGTTAAGTTGCAACTTTTTCCCAAAACACTTTTAACCTGTGTTGTGGTGAATAACTATGGGCAAGAAAAAAAAGAAGAAGTAACCAGCTATTTTCTACTCACAAAGTTCTTGCATGCTATGTCATCCGGTGCTGAGGGCGGCTCGAACTTGAAGAAAAGGCACCTCCAGTCCCTCGACCAGAACCTGCAAGAGCGGCAGGTGTTCAACCCCTCCACGCCTCCTCGAAGAGCTTGTCAAGTGTGGCAGCCACATATGAGCTGTTGACCCATACCCCGGCATCGAAGGTCGGGTGCACACTTCCCGGTTCCATAAACATGACCACTGCCTCCTTCCCGTCGGAAACAACGGCCCTGCTTATCGGTCGGCTGACCTGCTTGACCTCGGCATACTTGGCGAGCTCCCCCGCTTCCGTCCCCTCGGGAACAAGCACCTGCACATTTACCCCCCGGCTCTTTGCACTCTTTATTCCTTCAATATAGAACTTGTTCAGCTCCTTTACGTCCTCCGGGGTCGCCATGATTCTGACCACATTCTTCGAGCGGTTGAGTATTGTGGAGAGGTGAGAAAACACGTTGTTTTTCTCGCGGACGAGTCCAATGAGCTCTGGAAGCTCCATGACCATCTCTCCTTTCTTGTAGATTTCGGAGAGATCCCTTATCACCTTGGAACTCTTCAACCCTTCAAGTTCATCCTTAATTCCCTCAGAAGACATTTCATAGTATCGCTTGAGGTTGTTGAGTCCCTGCTCCGGTGGGACGGCCATATACTTGAGCGGCCGCCCTTCCGACTTGACAACAACAAGCCCTTTCTTTGAGAGGCTCTCAAGAATATCGTAACTCCTCGACCTTGGGACTCCGGCGGCTTCGGCCAGCTCGCCTGCAGTCGCCACCCCATGGCTCAACAGCGCCAGCCATATCTGGGTTTCATACAGGTTAAGCCCTATGAAGTGTTTTATTCTTCCAACTACCTTCTGAGGGATTATCATTTCATCACCACATTACAATTACAACAGCGCCTTTTCTATTTAAAACTTTGTTTATTTTTCAACCGAGCAAGTGTATCAGGGGATTTCGCCGCCATTTAAGGTTGTATCTGCCGGGAACTGGCTCCTCGGGAGCCCTTCCGAACTCCTCTTCGTGCAAGAACTCGCTCAAAGGCGCTCTCTGGTTCTCCGGAAACTCTTTTGAATACCCTATTGGGACCATCGCCACCGGCACAACCTTTGTGGGGGCTTTCACGACCTTCCTGGCAGCTTCCCTGTCAAACATAAAAACAGCGCAGCTTCCCAGCCCCAGGGAGCGGGCTGCAACCTGAATATTCTGCACGGCTGCCGAGACCTCCATTATTGAGTATTCCCTCGCCTCCCTTTTCAGGGTGAATTCAATCCTTTCAAGGTTCGAACATACGACTATCACCACAGGGGCTCCGGCAATCCACTCCTGCCCTGCGACCTCGGCCAGCCTTGCCTTTGCTGTCCTGCTCCTGACCACAACGAACTCCCAGCTCTGGGCCCCCAGGGCTGTCTGTGCCCACCTGCCGCAGTCCAGCACCTCATAGACGATTTTCATCGAGACTGGCTTGTCGAGGTATTTCTTCACGCACTTCCTCTTCCTTATGGCGTCTCTGGCTTCCACTTCCAGATAATACTCAAAAAGTTATATTGCTAACTGTTTTTAATTCACGTGCCAGATAAACCTATGAGGTATTCTGTGCTGGCGGGGACCTATGCTGAACTTGAGTCAAGTTCTTCAATCCTCCGCAAGGTTGATATTCTCTCGAAGCTCTTTTCCAGCACCCCTCCCAAACTGATTAGAAAGGTTGCTTACCTCGCCACGGGTGATGTCTTCCCACCCTGGGACCCGAGAAAGCTCAACCTTGCCGAGAACCTTTCGATTATGGCGATTTCCAGGGTTACGGGTTCACCAAAGGTTGAGATACTGAAAAAGCTGAGGGAGGAAGGGGATCTCGGCTCCGCCGCTGCAGGCCTTCTCAGGAGCCGCAGGCAATCGACCCTCGCAAGCAGAGAACTCACCGTTGAAGGGGTCTATGGTTCGTTTGAAAAGATAGCTTCTTCCGAGGGGGTGGGCAGTGTGGAGAGGAAGGTGTCCCTCCTGGCGGAGTTGATAAGCAATGCTGAACCGGAAGAAGCGAAATACCTCATCCGCACGGTGCTCGGTCAGCTCCGTATCGGTGTCGGTGAGGGAATTGTCCGCGATGCGATTGCTAAGACCTTTGGTGTCTCTGCTTCTCTGGTGGAGAAGGCGCATGCAGTTCTCAATGACTATGGTGAGGTCGCCGAGCTCGCTTCCAAAGGGGAGGAAGCCCTCAAGGGGGTTAAGCTCAGACCAGGCCGCCCGTTGAAGGTGATGCTCTACCCGAAGGCGGAGTCTGTGGAGGACGCCATTTCCCGGACAGGTCTCCCCGTGCAGGCGGAATACAAGTATGACGGGTTCCGCACACAGATTCACAAGCTGGGGGATAAGGTTCTGATATTCACGCGGCGGCTCGATGATGTCACAGCGCAGTTTCCCGACATAGTGGAGGCGGTGCTTGAGGCCGTGAAGGCGAGGGAGGTGGTGCTGGATGGTGAGAGCGTCGGTATCGATCCGGGGACGGGGAGGTTTGTTCCCTTCCAGAAGATAGGCCAGAGAATAAAGAGAAAATATGATATCGCCAGAATGGTGAAGGAGATTCCCGTGGAAACGCACCTGTTTGACATTCTTTATCTCGATGGCGAGAACCTGATTGATAAGCCTCTCAGGGAGAGGTTCGACATCCTGCGGGGGGTTTTCAAGGAATCCAGCCGGCTGAAACTTGTGGATTTCATACAGGCCGGCTCCAGGGAGGAGGTGGAGGCATTCTACAAGCGAGCCCTGGCAAAGAACCTTGAAGGGCTGATGTTGAAGAGTCTGGATTCCCCGTACAAACCGGGCCAGCGTGTCGGGTATGGTTACAAGCTCAAGCCGGAAACGGAGACGCTCGACCTTGTGGTGGTTGGGGCCGAGTGGGGCGAGGGCAAGAGGGCGAACTGGTTGAGCAGCTATCTCCTTGCCGCCCGTGACCCGGAAACTGGAAGGTTTTTACCCGTGGGTAAGATGGCCACAGGGATGACCGAAACTGACCTTGAGAACATGACTGAGATGTTCAAACCCCTTGTGGAGTCCGAAAGGGGGAAGGAGGTTCGGCTCAAGCCAAAGGTGGTGCTTGAGGTTGGTTACCAGGAGATTCAGAAGAGTCCGAAGTATGCCAGTGGGTTTGCCCTGCGTTTCCCCCGGATGGTTCGTATAAGGGACGACAAGGGTCCGGCAGAGGCGGACACTGTTGAGCGCGTGAGGTTCCTTTTTGAGTCGCAGTTCAGGCACCGCGAAAGTCGATGAATCCAAAGCTGTCGAAGAGCATCACGAATCTCCCCATGCGGAGTGACTTCCAGTCCTCACAGCCGGGGCAGAGCTTACCGTGGAACTGCTCTCTCTGACGTCCGTCACTTTCCACATAGACCCCTTCAAGGCTTGCTTCCCAGGGACAGTGGTTCATGATTCTTACCCACTCTCCATCCCTGCTGACCTCAGATATCCGCAAACAGCTGTTGTTGGACGGCTTCCACAGGCATCCTTTCCCTTCGTTCATGGCCCGTGCCTGAGCTTCCTCAAGCTCGGACCTGTATCTGTAGTTCGGGAAAATGCAGTATGCCTTGGCATACCCTTTTCTCACCATCTCCAGAGGGATGCTCACATTTGCGTGAACGTAGCGCAGGAGTCTGCCATACCTGTCCTTCCCGATGAAGTCTCTTTCCAGTTTCACACTGCTCCCGAGGAGGCTCTTGAGGAACTCCTTGGACTCTCCATAGCATCTTTCTCCCCGTTCCGGGGCGTTTATTCCCAGAATGCGAACCCTGCCAGCAGTGGTGTCTATTGTGTCGCCGTCCACCACCCCTGTCACCCCGACCTGCACCAGGGGGTGGAAGAGGAGCAGCAGTGCGTAAATCAGCCGCATCATCTTATCTCAACCCGCGTGGCTATCAGGTTCAGGTTCCCGGTCAGCTGTTTCAGATTTGACGGCGCTCTGGCTTCATAGTCGTTTACTCCGA
Source organism: Candidatus Undinarchaeota archaeon (assembly GCA_964449215.1). Lineage (GTDB taxonomy): Archaea > SpSt-1190 > SpSt-1190 > SpSt-1190 > SpSt-1190 > CAYVAH01. The sequence goes on from CAYVAH010000018.1 coordinate 6,277, forward strand.
AGGCGCCCCGGGTGGAGGCTTTCAGCTCGACAACGAACACCACGTCTTCAGCTCCAGTATATTCGCTGCCATCGTCCCCATCCCACAGTATTCCCACAAGCCAGGGCGAGCCGGATGTGACGTTGACAACGGGAACATCCGTTATTGTCACGCCATACACGTTGAAGCTGCTGGTGTTGTCCGCCCACCCATCACCATCCACATCGTAGGTGTTTTTCACACTATCCGTGCAGTTTTCCGTTCCCAGAGCCACATCCAGCTCGTGAAGGTCGTCTGTCCCGTTCAGTGCCTTCAGGTTAAGGAAGTCCACATCAGCATCATAATCGACCAGGAAAAAGTTGCCCTTCATTGTTGAGGGATTCCACTCAAATATGAGTGTGGTGTTGGAAGTTGCCAGCACGAGCTCTCCTGTAACATTACCGTGGAAATACGCCCATATTGGCACCGTCAGGTTGGTGGTGTTCCAGTCATTGTTTGGGTTCAACCCAACCACATCGCCGGCTGTTCGGGCGCTTACATTTACCTCATGTGTCCCCTGGCCGAACTGGGCGGTGAGGTTCACCCACACCCATCCCCCGGCCGAGAGATTCACAACAACTTCTCCGAGTGCTCTTGTCACACCATTGCTGTCCGTGCTGTTGAACCAAATACTGGAGAAGTTCGCTTCGGATGGACCGGAGTTGCTCACGTTGGCCTGAATGAGGACCCATTCTCCTTCCTTGGGGCCCGTGTTGTTGACCACCACCTGGTTCACTGCCAGGTCTGCCTTCAGTTCCGTTTCATAGGAGGAAGAGAACATGTTCCACAGGCCATCCCACGAGTCGTTCACGTAAACGCGCCACCTTATGGTGCAGTGCGGGGTGCTGTTCACGACCCTGGTAACGTTCACCCATGCCGAGGTCCCGCTTAGCGGCACCCAAGAGTCGTTCACCAGGGTGCCCGTGCAGTTGTCAAACGAGAACACATATCCTGAGAGCCCCACGTTATCCGTCCAGTGAACGCGGTGTTCCACCGGCTGTCCGGCGGTGGTATCGTTGGTGGAGTTCTGTGACCATTTCGGGGGTTCAGTGTCCACGGACAGGAAAGAAACATCGCTGTAGCTGGAGTGTGACATCACATACCCGTCCCAGGCGTAGATGTCCGTGACGTTATATCTTCCCGGGATGAAGGTGTCGGTCCAGTTCACTTCCCAGGTTGGATAGCCTATGCTCACCATGCTGGCATTCAGCAAGGTGCCATTGGGATATCGGAATGTGGCATTCACAGCCGTCACGTTGGCACCTTCATCATCAGTCACGGTGACATTCAACCTCACGTGTTCTCCGTTGTCGACCCGGGAGACGTTGAACTGCGGGTTGGATATCACAGGGGCGCTGTTGTTGATGTAACTCCCGCTTGTGCTGAACAGGAAGGTCGCTACCTGTTCGGAGGTGTGACTCCTGTCTGTGTCCAGGAGCTGGTCCTCATCATACACAAGGAAGGCACCGGTGGTGTTGAACGGGGATGTTCCATACAGGGCAGGCCAACCGCCGTTTGCATCGTCCATGGCAGCGGATGATATCACCCCCACGGAGGGTACCGTGGAGAAGGGGGAGCTGGAAGTCACGTAGAATGGCGGCGAGTCGGTCACGCCTTCGACTACGTCGCTCGACAGGAAAAAGTCATATTCCACACCGTTCAGCGTGCCGTGGCCCTGTTCAGCCACTATAAAGCCCACCAGCTCGTCCATCCTGCTCCTGTCCGGGTCCTCCGCCACGTGCTTTCCTGTGTAGAATTCGGTGGCGGAAGGCGGGTTCGCCCTCGAGGAGGCACTGGCCCAGAACACCGACCATCTGGAGTCGTTGTGGGACATCACCTGTCCTTGGACGACCGGACTGGCGTAAATGTTCAGGTAGCTCTGCTGGACGGGGGTCCAGCTGTCGTTGTAGTCAGTCTGGGTGCTTATGTACCTCTGGGCTTCTATTCTGCGCCCATCAGGCAGGGTCCAGTTTCCTTCCTCCACCACTATGTAATGAACGTTCCTTGTGGTTGGTGTGGAACCATCCCCCGGGTTCTGGAGCTTGACCTCGAATGAGGTGAATGTGACGTTCGCAATTCTTGTGACTGTTGGCACTCCCGCATCCTCGTACTGTGGAGAAGCCACAATCACGGGGCTAACATACTCATAGGTCAGGTTCACCTGCACCCATTCCTCACCAACATTCGGCACGACCCCCCATTCCATTATCAGGAAGCTGGCGGAATTGTGTGCCTTCACAGTCTTCCCACCGAAATCAAACTCCAGATGGTGTTTGCCACGGTTAAGAACCCTCGATACCTCCTTTCCGCCTTCTGAACATTCATAATTCCTTACCACGATGGTGTTTCCATCCCACTCATGTTTCATTTTCCGGGAGCCACAGTAAACGCCAAGGAACTCCAGGTCTTTTTCCCACTCCGTCCCTTCCGCGGGCGTTATTCTCAGGTCTGCCTTTCCCGTGGTGTTGAACCGCACCTCCCACAACCCTCCGACACAGGGGTATGACTGCGGGTTCAGGATAACTATATCGGGCCTGGGAACTAAAGTGGGCACCAAAAATAGCGCCAGAATCCACCCCCACTTCATTAACAATTCTGAAGTTGTCCCCTTAAATGGTTTATCGCAGTTTCAGGACCCGGCGCTTTCCCCTGCCTGGAAGCTCTTCCGAGTCGAGCAACTGTAGCTCTATGAGCTCCTTGACATATTTCCTGAACGTCCTTTCGGCTCCTTTGCCGCCAATCTTCCGGTATCTGGCAAAGAGCTCCGGAGAGAGTGCCCTCCCCCCCAGTGTCTTCAGGGCCTCGACAACCAGTCTGTGTTCCCCTTCCAGCTCCCCCTGCCTTCGCTCCTTTTTTGGGTCCTCCTGCACCTCCACACCTTTCACGTGCTGCACCTCGAGCCGCTGTCCCATCTTACCTGCGAGCCGACCGGCCCTCAGCAACAGGTTCAGTCCGTAGCGCACATCGGAGCCGTGCTTGTAGGACAGTCTTGCCGCGACCTTCACGGCCATGGGGTCATAGTCCTGGAAGGCAAGCCGGGCGCGTTCCTCCAGAATATCGAAGAGTTCCCCCACCGAATACCTTTCAAATTCGACTGTGACTGGCGAGAGTGATGATTTTACGCGCTGATCAAATTTTCTCATGGCATAGGGGTCGTTGGATACCATAACAACGCCCACAGGCAATCCCGTCCTGCTGAGCACGTAAAGCACGCCATCATCTGTCAGGGCGTCCACCTCGTCCAGGACGAACACCAGCCTTTCTCCTGAGATGTTCTGGATGAACTCCCCAACCAGTTCATCCACGCTCCTGCCCTTTCGGGGCACTGGGTAAGACAGCTGTCTCAGGGCTTCCGTTAGCACTGCCACTTCAGTGCGATGATACCAGCAGTTAATGTATATGCCCTGAACAGCCTGTTCGGAGAACTCGCGCATCACGAACTTGGCAACGGCTGTCTTGCCGATGCCTGCAGGTCCGCAGAGGAATACGTTTGTTGCCCGCCGCCCTTCCACCAAGGGCTTGAGCAGTTCAAATACTTCCGCCACTTCCCCCTCCCTGTGTGGGAGGACTTCCGGCACGTAGTCCGGGTCAAGATACTGCTCTCTCACGGGAGCAATTGTCCGGGAGTTTTATATTTCTGTTGCTACCAGCCGCGCGGGTAAACACCCTTTTCCATGACCACACGGTCCGTTTTTACGACATCCCCTTCCCAGAGCTTCACAGCATCCTCGGCGTCCATAAGAGCGGGGCCAATTGCAACGAGCTCCCCTTTCAGGCTCATTATTGCAGAGAGCTTCCCGGCCCGCAGTGACTCCTCAACCTGTGCCACCCCCACCACCCCAAGCCTTGCTCCGTGGGTTACACTCGCCACAGCACTGTCCTTTGCATAGACCTTCGGGACCATAAGCACGCCATCCTCCACGGGTCGCACCACTTTCCGCAGAAGCTCTTCTCTGCCGGTCTCTTTGTAGAGCATCCAGGCTTCGTGCAACTCCTGCATGGTCACTGATGTTGCCTCGGTAAATGGTCCTGCCCGGACACGGCGAAGTTGTTTCATGTTTGCCCCCACACCCAGTTCCACGCCCATGTCGTGACAGAGCTTGCGGATATAGGTGCCCGCCTCGACACCTGTTTTGAACAGAACCTCCCTCCCCACAACTTCAAGTATCTCAAAGTAATACACCCTCCGCTGCCGGGGCTCCCTCTTCACGGCGCTTTTTGCCGGCGGGAGCTGTGTTATCTCCCCTTCAAACTTAGCCGCCGTTTCCAGCAGCTTCTTCCTGCCAACATCCCCGTGCAGGTGCATGACCCCCACATACTCTTTGCCCGCCTTCAGCAAGGCAGGGATTATCTTGGTGGAGTTGTTCAGCACCACTGGGAGCACACCTGTGACCCCCGGGTCCAGTGTTCCGGAGTGTCCCGCCTTCTTGGCGCCGAGCATTCTCTTTACCCAGGACGTCACCTGATGGCTTGTGGGTCCAGCAGGTTTATCAATGACAACTATTCCGTTCCTCAGCAGTTCCAGGAGGGGTCTTTTCCATGGGTTCTTTCCATATTTGCTCTCTTCGGGGTCCCTGATTAGCACATCACCAACCTCTCTGGGAGATTTTATGATTTCCGGGTGAGCAACCCCACATGAAAGCCCAAAACATATGCCAGCAGCCGGAAGGGCAGGAGAAGACCGCCGACCAGTCCATATATGTCTGGACTCCTATAAAGCCCGTAAATTGTGGAGAGTGCAAAGGGGAGCGCTAAGCTCCCCGGGAAGAGCAGCGAAGCGGCAACCAGCCCATAAAATCCCAGCAGGACTGCTGCCACCTTTTTCCCGTAGGCGGTGTTTCTCAGCCCCGCCTCCCCATCTCCCTTTCCGTATATGAAAAATTGCTTCAGCCATTTTCCCAGTGAAGAGCGCATTCTCCACATCACCACTGCATCATCAGCTTTTTGAAATTCACACCCTGCCTCCTCCAGACGGGCATTGAACAGTGTGTCCTCTCCCGTGTAAAGGTTCTCAGGGTACCCACCCACTTTTTCCCAGCAGGACTTCCTGAACATCACACTACGGGAGCTCGGGTTCTTCGTTCCGGAGCGTTTCACAAACACCGCCTGAACCTTTTCGAAGAAGTTCTCGGCCAGCGGGATAAAGTTTCCTGCGACCACGTCCCCCCCATGCCCGGCCAGTTTTTCCAGCCAGTCTCGCTTTGCCATGCACCCCCCATCTATGGAGGCTATCCACTCACAGGAGGAGTTTTTCACCGCTATGTTCCTGCCCCTGGCTATATTTGCACCCTCCTCCCTGATGGTCTTCAGTTTCACACCCACCCTTTTGAATATGTCCTTCCACTCCTGCAGGCGTTCCCAGGTGCCATCCGTGGAGCCGCCATCAACCACCACTATCTCCTTCGGCTTGAGTGTTTGGTTGAGAAGAGAGCTCATAAGTGCGTCCAAGGTTCCCACTTCGTTCATAAGGGTGCATATCACTGAAATCTCAGAGCGTGCCATAGCCTATCAGTCTCCACTTGCCCTCCACCCTGCGGCTGAGCACGAACCTGTCGCCCTTGTCGGCACATACCGGCTTTTTCAGCGCTATCGTCGCCCTGCTCCCTGTGCTCTTGACAGTGCCGAGACTGACAGTGGTGTTGACATTCACTATGAGCGGCTCCCCTTCCCGCAGGGGTTCGACCGCCACTTCCTTGCCTTCCAGGCCGACCACATGGTCGAAAAGTTTCACGTCCAGCTTGACCTCCTGAAATGTGGGTGGTAGCTTTCCGGGTTTCCCTGCAACGGCGCCGAGCATTGCATCCTGCTTGGTCAGGTTCGGGTCGAGCTTTGTTCCAATGGCTATGCTTCCTCCGGGTGTGGCTTCCCTGAGCCGGAGGTTTTCGGTGGCGAGTGACACAACTTCTGTCACAAGTGGCTGCCAGCCCCTGTCCGTCTCAATTCCGGGGCGTATCTCTACTTCGTCCCCGACAGCGAGTTTTCCCCTCACCAGGGCTCCCCCGAGGACACCCCCCACCAGTTTTTTCGGGTCGGTGCCGGGACGGTTCACGTCAAAGCTCCGGACCACGAGGAACTTCGGCTCGGCTTTCGGGTCCCTCTTGGGCGTGGGTATATGCTTCTCGATGGCTTCGATGAGCAGGTCTATGTTCACGTTGTGCAACGCCGATACGGGTATCACCGGAGCTTCAATCCCGTATTCCTTCAGGAACTCCTGAATCTTCCCATGGTTTTCAAGGGCTTCTTCCTTTGTCACGGCGTCCAGCTTGTTCTGGACCACCACCATTCTGGTTATCCCGGCAATCTTCGCGGCCATGGCATGCTCCTTTGTCTGTGCCCTTATCCCTTCCCTGGCGTCTATCACCAGGAGCGCCCCGTCCATCACGGAGCTGGCTGCGAGCATGACGGCCATCAACGCCTCATGTCCGGGTGCATCCACAAAGCTCACGCAGCGCAGGAACTTGCCCTTACCCTCTGTGTTGTAGCTTTCCCCCTTGTAAAAGCAGGTGTTGGCATAACCGAGCTTGATGGTGATGCCCCTCTTTATCTCTTCACTGAAGGTGTCGGTCCACTTCCCGCTCAGGGCCTGTGTGAGTGTGGTCTTCCCGTGGTCCACATGCCCTATCATTCCTATGTTTATCTCCGGTTTTTTGTTCACAACTCAACCTAAGGGGGTCATTTATAATGGTTTTACGGGCTTTTTTCTTTCTTGAAAATTTCTTCCAGGGATTTCTTTCCAGCCTTGATTACGGCCACGTTGAGCTGGGCTATGTCGAGGTCTACCGTATTTCCACGGATCATTTTCCGGCGCCTGACTCCCTTCTCTCTGGGCTTATATCCCGGGCCGCTTGCGAGAAGCAGACGCTTGCGCACGGCTCCCTGCAGGTCGGCACGCATGGGAAAGCCGTCCTTGTCGGTTCCCCCGCGGACCTGCAGTTCGTATCCCGGCAGGCCAAAGTCGTCGCCCTTGAAGCTGTCCCCTATCTTCAGCCCCCTGAGTTTTCTGGACTGCTCTTCAGTGAGTGTGACCTGATGAGTCTTTCCTTTATGGCTCACGACCAGGCGCATTTCGACCATGCCCTAACTCCGCGGAGGGTTTTTTAAGGTTTTACCCCAGCATCCCCCAGGTTTTTTTGCCTTTGCGCTTGATTCTTACAATTTCTTTCAGGACTTCACGCTCATCTTCGCTCAGCAGGTCGAGATACTCCTTAAGCTTCCGGTATTCCTGCTCGGTCAGGCTTGTGAGCAGCAGGTCTCCTTCCTTTATCTGCCGCCCCACCGTGGGCCCATCGATGCTCGCGGCCAGCCTGCTGCACGGGCAGGCTTCCTTCACGGCTTCCCCCTGAACCTCCAGCTGCTTGATTTCCCCCACAACCTTCCCGTCTTCCCGCATAACCTCCACATGGTTCTTCAGCACCCCCCCAAGGACCTCTATCCCCACTATGGCGGGTTTGCTGGTCCGGAAAACACACCCCGGGACAATGCGGAACTTCGCAGGTCTTGTCAGCTTGGACAGCTCTTTCTCCCGTATTTTTTCCTTTTCCGCTTCCACCCATTCTTCATATTTCTCGATGAGTTTGTAGACTATGTTGCCCGTGATGACCTTCACACCCTTCGACTCTGCAAGCCCCGGTTCCGTGTTTTTGGCGTTGAAGCCCAGCACGACCCCATAGAAGGGTTCCACCTGCCGGACTTCCTCAGCCTCCACTATATCGCTCCTCGCGATGTCCCCAACCCGTGCCATCCGGACCGGGATTCCCCTCTCCTGCAGCATGTTCACAAGGGCTTCCAGAGTGCCCAGGGCATCCGCTTTCACGACCACACCGACCCTGTCGGTTGAGAACTCTATTTCGTGCATCTCCTCCTCAATCTCCCGGATGGCTTCGTCGAGCTTCTCAGCGACCACTATCGAGCTTCCCGCAACAGCCTTGTCGAGCCCGGGTGCGCTTATCTTGACCCCGCTGGCTGCCACAACTTCCTTGACCCTCACGAACCTCTTTTCCGCCCTTATCTCCTTGAGCGGCTGTGGCTTGAACAGTCCCCTGACCTTTGTCACTATCGGTTCTTCCACCCCGGACACGACTATGGTGTCTCCCGCACGCAGCCGGCCATCGTAGATTATGGCATCCGCCGTCGTTCCCAGACCCTTTTCCTGCTTTATCTCCAGGATATTCCCCCTGGTCTTCCCCGTGGTTTCCAGCTGCTTCCCCAGGTATTTCTGGGCGAGACCCGCGATAAGGGCGAGCACGTCAATGATGCCCTCCCCTGTCGTTCCTGAGGTCGGCACCACAACCACCTGCTTGGTGAAGTCCCTCACGCGGTCAAGCCTCTCGGCTTCGAAGCCCAGCTCTGACAGCTTTCCCACAATCTCGTATAGCTTCACCTCCAGGTTGCTCAGCCCTTCTGGGCTCTGGTTTTTCAGGTTCGACAGGAAGCTCCCCGGCTTGCTCTCATATCCGGGCAGGAGGTCCACCTTGTTGGCAGCAACCAGGAAGGGCACCTTGAACTGCTTGAGTATCTCTATGCTCTCCACAGTCTGGGGCTGCACGCCGGACATTATGTCAATTACCAGCACCGCCAGGTCAGCCACACTTCCCCCCCGCTTTCGGAGGTTTGAGAAGGCGGCATGTCCCGGCGTGTCCACGAACAGGAGCCCCGGCACCTTGACTTCAACGCCCAGCCGGTCCAGCATGGGCTTGCAGAACTTCCTTATGTAGTCGGCAGGCACTTCCGTGGCACCTATATGCTGTGTTATCCCGCCGGCTTCCCTTTTCTGGACCTGGGTCCGCCTGATAAAGTCAAGTATCTGCGTTTTCCCGTGGTCAACATGCCCGAGGACCACGACTATGGGCTGCCTCACCTCAACAATTTCGAGGGAGGTTTAAAATGGCTTTGTGTTATTCTGTGTTTTCCGCCTTCTTTTTGGCCTTTGGTTTCAGCGTTTCCATCTTTCTTTTCAGCTCTTGGAAACCCTTCAGTCTGTCAACATTTTCTATTTCGAAGGTCTTTTTCAGATGTTCTATGGCATCCGCAGCCTCTTCTC
>CAYVAH010000019.1:0-9955 GCA_964449215.1 Candidatus Undinarchaeota archaeon
TAGATGGCGATCTCCGGCCGATTTAGTTTTTGGGTCATTGTTCCTGGAGGTCATAGTTTTTGGTGATTTCCATATAGGCCATGGCGGGGGGTAGCACGCCGAGCTCCGTTGTGATGCCCTTGATGCGCTTTGCGGGCACAACCTCGAAGGCCGGGTTCTCCACGGCGACTGGATAACTCCACAGCTCGCGCGGGTCCCTCTGTTCTATTGACACCGATTTTGCCATGAGCGATCCCCTGTCGAGCTTCAGCGCCAGTCCACAGGCATAGAAAGGCAGCTCCCTGGCTTCTGCGGCCAGGGCAAGCAGGCCGGTTCCCACCTTGTTCACAATGCTTCCGTCCACGAATATGGCATCCAGCCCGACCAGGCACATATCCACCTTCTCCCTCTCCATCGCGAGATACATGGCGGAGTCCGCATAGAACTTCACGGGGACTCCCCCCTTGTAGAGCTCCTCCGCCGTGATTCTTCCCTGGTAAAGCGGGCGCGTTTCTGTCACCACCGCCCTGACCTGCTTTCCCTCGTCCCTCGCGCGCAGGAGAATTTTCACCACGGTTGAGCTGTGGCATATTGTCTGCACCACCGAGCCGTCTTCCACGAGGCGCGCTCCAATTTCCACGAGCCTGCTGGCGCTTTCATCGATCAAGTGGAGCAGTTTGTCCACTCGCTCAACTATTGCTGCCGGGTCTTCCACGGATTTCAGCGGAAGGAGTGTGTTTCTCATCAGCGGTTCGGTGGGTCTGGTTTCAAGCAGGGTGTCAATCCCCCTGTGGACCTCCTCCGGTCCGTGTTTCTCGGCGAAGCTCTTGACTGCTCTCAGAGCCGCGACCGCCACATTTGTCGCGCCCTGTATTTCCACCCTCCTTATCTTCTCTGCCACCTCTTCAATCATCCAACCACCTTGTCGAGCTCCGGGCCGGTCCACGCTTTCTTCCGGAACCGGCTTGCAGCGGTCCGCAGCTCCTTCCTTGTCTCCTTGCCCGGGAGATAACCCCATTTCTTCAACGCGGCTTTGAGCTCAGGCACTTCCCCGGCCTTTTCTTTCAGGCTCTTGCCCTCCGCCACGGCTTCTGCGGCGGCCCGGAGGGCCCTTGCTCCTGCCATGGTCCCTCCCGGATGACCGTGCACGCCACCACCCGCCATCACCGTCACATCCGGGCCGTAGATTTCCATAAGTCCTTCCATCAGCCCCGGGTGGTTTCCTCCGCTTGCCACAGGCATCATGGGTTTAACATGTGGTGCCCACCGGAATTCCAGGAAAAATGGTTCCATGGCATCGACCCGGCGTTCCCTGGCAATCTCCCCATACTTTTTTATTTCGAGCGCGCTGCCCTCCATCTTTCCCACACCCGTTCCCGTATGGAGCTGACTCACACCGAGCAGACGGTAGAGCTTTTCCCAGAATGCGAAGCCGACACCCCATCTGCCCCGGGTCTCCGCACCGTGTCCTGCACGGTGGGCGTGCACCAGGAACCTCTTGCGATGCAGCTCCTTCAGCACTTCCCGGAGCCCCACAGGTCCCATCACATAGACATCAATCATGGCCATTCTCCACCCGTGCTCCACGAGGAAGTCAATCCGGTCCAGCATGCGCGGCAGGAAGTCGCTTATGTTTGGCACGTATATCTTGGGTTCCCCGACCCTTTCGGCGGCATCAATCACCTTCAGCACCCTGTTTTTCCACGGGCAGAACTTCTGATTGACCAGGTTCTCGTCGTCCTTGACCATGTCCAGCCCTCCCAGGAAGGCATTGGCAGCGACATCCCCCCATTCCCGCGGGGACAGACCAACCTTTGGCTTCACTATTGTTCCAACATGTGGCCGCTTCTTCGTGCCGAGCCTTTTCCGGACCTCTTTGAGTCCGACTTTGGGTCCGGGAAACTGCTTCTGAAACTTGGTCGGGATTTTCCAGTCCAGCAGCTTGCACTCCTGCAGTTCCTTCAGCCCGTAAATGTTCCCGCGGATGCTTGCGAGTATCTGCAGGAGGTTGCGCGAGTCGAAGTGCTCGTATGGGTACGAGATGAAAACAAAGCCAGAGCGACGGGTCACCTGCTTCAATCGAAAAATGCGTGCCCGTAGATTTTTCCAGACAAAACTGTTCATGGTTGTCAGCTTTGTCCAGGTCCCCACAGAGCTTTCGGAGGCAAGTGCCTCGGCCAGGGTGCGGAATGGTGCTCTCCCCTTCACCCACAGCACCGTCACAAATTCATCGCGCCCGGGCTTGTAGTTCTCCTCAATATAACTGTAGCCCCCATAAACCATAAAAAAGAAAAAAGCCCGGGATATTTATGCCTATATTCCCACAATCCTGTAAGGAACGGGGGCATTCATCTTATTGTTGGTGATTTTACCCTTGAGGTTGTTTGTGAGTTCGAGGCTTGCCAGATCAACAGCATCTATGTTGTAGCCCAGCAGGAAGCCCTTGTCGGGCATCATGGGCTTTTGCGGCTCGGATGAGCAGTCGCAGCGGGGGGTTATGTTCTCGAGCACGTTTATGAAGACCATGTGTTCCGGCCCTATTTTGTTTATTATTGCCAGGGCATAGTCCCTTATCCGCTCCTGCAGGGTTTCTGCCGGCCTGTATTTCCAGGAGGGTTTGATTGCATTTTTCGGGCAGACCTCTATGCACTCCCCGCAGCCCACGCATTTTTTTGGGTCTATCTTTGCCCGGCCATCCACTATTGATATGGCATTTTCCGGACAATTCCTTGCGCACTTTCCACAGGCTATGCACTCTTCACCCACAACCGGGTGCATACTCTGGTGCATGTCAATCTTCCCTTCCCTGCTACCCAGGCCCATGCCCAGATTTTTCACTGCCCCTCCAAAAAGACCCTCTATCATATGCCCCTTGAAGTGGGTGATGACCACAAGTGAATCGTAGTCCTTTATCCCTGCCCCTATCTTGCATCCTTCCAGTTCCACAAAGTCCTCCCCCGCTTTCCCGTCCAGTATGTGTATCGGGGCGAAGTCGAAGCCATGTTTCCGGGCCAGCTGGACATGGGAGAACGCCCTGGCCCTGGGACTCCTGTAAAGAACGCCGCACTCAATGAGTCTTGCCTCCCGTCCCTTCGATATTTTTTCATAGACCTGCTTCACGAGTTCCGGCCGCACATAGGTTTCGCAGCCTTCCTCGCCAAAATGAACCTTTATACCCACCTTGTCTCCAAGCCGGGAAAGGTCGATCTTTTTGACTATCCTGTCGAAGCTCATGGAATGAAAAACGGTTTCCATGTCACTAACTGGGGACCCCCAATTAAAGAGTTTCCGGCGGTCACATCATATTTTTAAACTCGTGCTATTTGCTACTCCCACATGGAAAAATTTCGTGGTAACTACGTCCGGTGGGAGGATGAGTTTATTCGGAACCTGGACAGGCTCGAAGTGGAAGACCCGAGCGGGGAAGTCTGGAGCTACGTTCCAATCAGCAAGGAAGAGTACTTCGGGAAGCTCCGGGAGAGGGTGCGAGGGACTGTTGACGAGTTGTTTGGAGGGAACCTTCCAAAGGATTTCTTTGAAATTCTCTTCTCAGATGAGTTGAAGGACAGTGGGACGAAGGAAAGACTGAAGGAATTTTTTATGGAATGCTATGGGGTCTTGAACAGCCAGGCTTCGAGCCATATCTATTTTGTTGAATCCGGTGGCGACAACCTGCTGGCTGTTAAGAGAGACCTCTTACTCTCGGATGAGTTCTCCCTTGATGGCAGGGTTTTCAGGGTGTACCGAAAGGACGGGGCACACAGGGAAAGGAGGATGCTCTACAAGCTGGATAATGACGGGAAGCCCCTTACGAGATATCAGGAGGTCACGCCTTCTACTTTCATAGAGGCGGTTGAATCCCTGAAAAAGAGGATGGAGGAAGAAGCCTGGCAGACCGAACAGAGCATGGACAAGGCGGTAAGCCGCCTGAAGTTCCTCGACGAGGGACTGGAGATTGATCACAAGTATGCATCTTTCAATGAGCTCATGAAAGCTGTCAGAGTGGTTGAAGAGTCCGTGAAGAGGTATCCCGATTCCAGAGAGGACGCCCGTGAGCTGGACAGCTATATTGATCAGCTTCTCGGCTTTCTGGAGGATGTCCATGGTTATGTGCAATCCCTGGATGCCTGGTTGACGGAGGGCATGATATACTTCCTGAGCGATGATGGTGAGCTATATTACTGTACGGAGAAGGCTTACGAAATAATGGCCACCGGCAAGGTTCCGGGGTGGACCACCCGGGACCCGGAGGCGAAAGAACAGGGCAGTGAGGAATCCATGTATCTTTGAGTAGGCATATATACACCTCTCACGCTCCTCTTTCGTGACACTTATCGACATGGTTGTCAGCTTTTTGCTGTTGCCGGCTACCATATTCGATACACCCACGCGTCCGGTTGATTTTGACTCAGATCACGCGACCATCAACAACAGGTCCTTCACGCTGTATCGTGCCCGCACACCAGAACAGTGGCAGCAGGGTTTCAAGGGGCGGGACGTCGGGAGGGGGGAGGCCATGCTTTTTGAGTTCCCCCGGGCAGGGTGGCGGATGTTCTGGATGAAGGACACCACTGTGCCGCTCGACCTGGTTTTCCTTGACGGGGGATTCCACGTGGTCAAGGTGTTTGAGGATGCTCAACCCTGCCGGTTCCTGTGCAAGTCCTATATCGCCCGTGCTCACTATGTTCTGGAGTTCCGTGCAGGTGTTGCCCGGGAGCTTGGCTTGGTGGAGGGTTCCAAAATTACCCTATCCACTTTTCAAAAGCCAGCCCCTTCGCCTTGAGAACCATCGCCGCGCGTTTTATCAGTTCACGGGCGGGCATGTTGCCAAAGGATTCCACGTAGAAGTCGAACTCCTCGTCCGCCTTTTGCTTGTAGAAGGCGTGCCCAGCCTGCCACTTGGCGTGCTCCTTGCCCGTGCCAACGGTGGCCCAGGCTTCCAGCTCAACCTTCTGTCCCTCGACCATTTTCACTATGGGTATGTCGGGAAATGCCGGGACTATGCTCGGGTCCATGGGCTGGAGGTCACGGCTGTAAACTGTTCCCGGACCTTCACCTTTCAGCACGAATGCCACCTTGAAGTCCTTCTTGTTCCAGTAATCCTCCGGATCAGCCTTTATGGGGATCAGGCCAAGTCTCAATGCGAGCATCTCGTCATAGACAACTGAGTTGTTCTGGAGAATGTTCACGTCCTCAATTGCGAGCGTGGGCACCTCGCTGATAATCACCCTCCGCAGCGCATTTGCAAAGCTGAGCGGTGCTCGCAGGGTGAAGCGCACCCATTCCGTTGGTTTCTTTCCTTCCTTGGTTATCTCAATTATTCCAGATTTGGTACTCACAGTCTCCGCCCCCTCCTGCCTCCGGGCTTCCGGGTGGTGTCATGTGGTATGGGAGTCACGTTTTCGATTCGCCCTATTTTCATTCCAGCCCTTGCGAGGGCCCGTATGGCCGGTTGTGCTCCCTGCCCCGGGTTCCTGGTTCCATGGCCTCCAGGAGCACGCACCAGTATGTGCACGGCGTTTATTCCCTTCTCCATGGCTTCTTCGGCAGCCTTCCTCGCGGCTGTCATGGCTGCGTATGGTGTCCCTTCCATTCGGTCGGCCTTCACCACCCGACCACCACTCCACCTGCTCACTGTCTCGGCCTTGGTTATGTCCGTGATATGAATTATGGTGTTGTTCTTGCTTGAGTAAATATTGGCTATCCCCCAGCGCAGTTTATCCTTGGCCACTCTCCTCACCTTTTACTTCTTCCCCTTCCTGCTTTTTAGGTTCTTCCTTTTTGTCCTCTTTCGCTTCCGGTTTTTTCTTCTCGGGTTCCTTCCCTGCCTCCCCTGGCTCCTCTTTTGAAGGTTCTTTCGGGGGTTCAGGAGCCTTGTGGATGGGATGGTCCTTGTTGCTCACCGGCGACCGGGGCGAGTACTCTATACTCCCCTCCTCCTTCACGGTCACTATGTACCCGGGGACATCCACGATGCGCCCTCCTACCGTTATGTGCCGGTGGGCGATAAGCTGTCTCGCCTGCCGGGGTGTCTGTGCCAGACCTTTCCTGTAAACGAGGGTCTGCAGCCTCCTTTCGAGGATGGCTTCCACAGTGAGGCCGAGCACATCGTCCAGGGTGGCTTCCTTCCTGAATATACCCAGCTTGCGAAGCCTGTCGAAGAGTTCCTCCTTTCCCGTCTCCTCTCCGAAAAGCTTCCTCGCCCTGGCACGGAATTTCTTGATTATGCCTTTGGCCTTCCAGAGCTCCCTCTTGTTCTTCAGCCCATAGTCCCGGAGCAGTCTTGCCTCTTCCTCAATACGGTGCTTATCCCATTTCTTGGTGGGTCTGGCGAAGCTTTTCCGCTGTCTTCTCATTTACCGCCCTCCTTCTTTTTTTGCTGCCCTGACTTCTTGCGCTGGACACCTATGGTCCTGCCCTTGCGGCCGGTGCTCTTTGTTCTCTGCCCCCTGACCTTCAGCCCGAAGGCATGCCTCATACCACGGTAGCTCTTTATTTTCTTCATGTAGTCAAGGTCCTGCTTGAGCTGGATTGTCAGGTCAGAGCTCACGAGGTGCATATCCTTTCCGGTGAACGGGTCCCGCCTCCGGTTCAGGAGCCAGGTCGGCAGACCCTTCGGGTTCTTCAGAAACTCCTCAAGTTCCTTCAGTTCCTTGTCGCTGAACTCCCCTATCTTCTTTTTTGGGTCAAGGCCCAGTGCTTTCACGGTTGCACTGGCGAAAGTGGGCCCTACACCCTTTATCCGGGTCAGGGCGAGCTGGACGGGTGTATCCCCTTTCAATTCCGTCGCAGCCACGCGGACTATGTGCCTGAACTCCACAGCTCACACCTCAATAACGTAATATAAATATTGCGGTTACCTCCTCGGCGGGAAAACGAAAAGGTAGTATTTTTCATCTCCTTTCAGTTCCTTCAGTATTCTCTCCTTCACGCCCTTCTTTGGGTCCGCTATCAGTGGCAGCCGTTGCTTTATGTCAGCCAGACTCTCGAAGGGCTTCCGGCGGCTCTCGATGATCTCCCACATGTGCTTCTTGCCAATCCCCGGAATCAGCTCGAGGCTGTGCATGCGCGTGGTTATCGGCGAGGCTTTGTTGAAGAACTCTGTGAACCTGGCTTCCTCCTCATCCAGCAGCCTGTCGAGGGCTTGCTCAAGTTCGGACTTGGCTGCCGAAGAAAGGTCGTCATAGTCTATCCGTGTCCAGGCGGCTATCTTCTTTTTCTCCACGAGGTCTATCTCGTCTCCGACCTTGAACCCGTGGTCAGGGGAAGCCACCGCCACAAGGAGGAACAGCTTGTCACGGGAGAGCGCGAACACCAGGGGAACTGTCAGGTATCCTCCCCTTACTGCTCGAATGTTCCTGCGCCTCAGCTGTGCGTCCGCGTTCTGGGACAGCGTGAATGGCGCTCCACTGGGTAGCACATCCAACACAATAGCTTTGGTCATCTTCATCACCTGTATTTGGCAAGGACTTCGAGAATTTTGTCGATGTCTTCCTTGTTCAACGTTATGTCCTCTTTGAGGAAAACTGCCCTGATTTCTTCCGGGCTCTCGGGCATTATGTCCACGAGTTTCACAAGGTGCCTGTCCTTTATGCGGGGTATCCCTGCCTGGGAGAGCTCTTCCAGCAGCTTCTCCGCCTTCTTTTCAGTGAGTTTGGAAAACTTGGAGGCGTATTCGAATGCCATGTTCTGAGCGTAGTTCTTTTTCTTGATTTCTTTCAGTATGGCTCTCGCTTTTACTATCGTCACTGGTTTCTTTTCAATCACGTCTCCGAACATCACATCACCTTCTTCAAGTGGACGGGATGACTTATCAGCTTCTTGGTCTTCCCGCCATTCTTGATTTCCACCAGGTATGCTCTACCACGCTGACCGACCACGGAGCCAATCTTTCCATGGTATCTGGGATATGGCATCGCCGAATGCACCGAGGGTTCTATGACTATGGCGACCTTGTCCCCCACTTTGAAGCTCCTGAGCATGTCATTCACCTTTGGCATGCCCTTCACCTTTTTCTGGAGCTTATGCCTGGTCCTTGCCCTCGGGCCTTTTGCTTTGAATGCCATCTCCCTTCACCACATACTCCGTAACTTCCACGCCACCGTTTATAACTATTGTCGTGAAGCTTTTTTCACGTGAAGCGATGGCTCCCCAGGCTCCTGTGGCGGATCCAGGGTTCACAACCAGCACCCCCTCCCGTTCAAAGCTTTCCTGCCTGTGGGTATGCCCGCAGACAAGCAGGTCGAAACCCCTGGCGTATTCCACAAGTGCCGTGTAGTTTCCCCTGCCGAACTGGTGGCCATGTATGAGCAGGAGCCTCTTCCCCCTGAACTCGAGCCGCTGTTCCCTGGGGGCTTCCACGTTGTCCATGTTCCCCCTCACGGTGTACAGGGGTGCCATGCGTTCAAGCAGGAGCAGGGTGTCCCGTTCTGTGGCGTCCCCCGTGAAAAGTATGGCGTCCGGCCTTTTATCCCGCAGGAACTCCAGTAGGGGGAGAGGGATCTCCGCGGCCCTTCCGGGTATATGTGTGTCCCCAAGAGCAACCAGCAGCATTCCAAGGTAAGGCACACAAGTTTTAAACTCTTGTTGCAACTGCTTGAGTGATGACTGAGTCCAATTCTGACGACCCTTGGGTCGGTGATGAATGATGGGCAGTCTGATCAACCTTCGAGAATTTCCATGTATCTCTCGGCCATTCTCCTGGCGGTGAACCTCTTTTTCACCAGCCGGAGTCCCTTCCTTGCCATCTTTTTTCTTTCCTGTTCATTCTCAATCAGCCAGGTCAGGCTGTCCCGCATCTCCTCCCAGCTCCTGACCAGCATACCCACCCCACTTTCTCCAAGGACGAACCTGTGGGCCGGTATGTCACTGACAACGGGCACAGCACCACAGGCCATTCCTTCTACAAGTGTCATGCCAAATCCTTCCACCATAGACATGCTGAGGAGGAACTTTGCCCCACCAAGCAACTCAATTTTTTTATCTTCCGCCAGGTAGCCGTGGAACTCTGCCCATCCGAGCTTTTTCAAACCCTTTCCTGCAGAACCCTCCCCGACAATATGGAGGTTCACATTTGCTTCCCTGGCGGCTCTTATGCATTTATCTACCTGCTTGTACCCCTCCAGCCTGCTCACCACAACTGCATAGTTTTCTTTCCTCCCCGGTTTGTATCTCTCGGGAATCCCTATTTCTATCAGATGGGTTCTTTTTGCTCCAAGTTTTTTCAGGTGGTCCACAAAAACATCCGATGAAACAATGACGGAGTCCAGGCTACCAAATGCCTTTCTTACAAGGGGTTCCAATATGACCTCGAGAGGCAGGGATGCTGCTGCCAGGGGTGCCCTGACTGCCAGCTTCACATCCATATGTGGCCTGAAGAAGTGGTGGGCAACCCCGACGACTTTCCTGTCCAGTTTTTTCCTCTTCCTGGCGAACAGCACTATTGCTATTGGTTCCAGGAGCAGGCAGGCGTCAAATCTTCCAGGAGGGTTTGATATCAGGGATTTGTTGTATCTCGGAAAATCCAGCTTGTTACCTGTGAGGGAGACATTCGCTCCCATATACTCAAAGTCGATGGCTTTTCCAGACTCTGAAGGGGCTACCAGGCTAATGTTGTGTTTTTTTGTCAGATACGGGAGAATATTCATGAAAAAAGCGATGCCGCCCCCATGTCTGAATGGTGCCGTCTCATCTATTCGGGTGGTGGTGATTGCCAGTATTTCCACACAAGTGGTGAGCGAAGTTTTTTAGAAGTTTAACGTTTAGACTGGGGAGCGGCTGTCGTCTAGCCTGGTCAGGACACGAGCCTCCCAAGCTCGTAGCGCGGGTTCAAATCCCGCCAGCCGCAGAAACCGCCGTTACGCTCGCCACTCACTCCCTTCGGTCGTTCGGGACTCGCTACGGCGTCTTCACCCCTGTGTGAACGGGGTTTAGAAAGGGGCGAAGCCCCTTCTCGGGTCAAATCCCGCCAGCCGCA
>CAYVAH010000019.1:10055-15034 GCA_964449215.1 Candidatus Undinarchaeota archaeon
TCAAATCCCGCCAGCCGCACAAGCTTTTATTACGCTCGCCCTTCGGGCTCACTACTAAAGGTTGACGAAACGCCTTTTCAGCCACCGATTCTTCTCACCAGTTTGTCAACAAGTTTCTGGTAATTCCTGAATGAGTTTTTCCAGGAGTGGTCTATTGAGTCCGGCAAAATCCCTGCGAGGTATCTGCCGAGTTCCACATCCTTGTGAAGGACATACCTGATTTCCGTGAGGAGCTTCTCATAAGCCCACAGGACCTTTTCCGGCTCATCGAACAGCTCTTCGAGGGCTTCTCTGCAGCGTTCCTTATTTCTTTCCAGTATGGTCGCGGTGGCTTCGTCATATTCTTCACGGATATGTTCTATTTTCAGGTCCAGTTTTTTTCCATATTCCGGGTCCCATTTTACCGGCGCTTTTTCTGTGGTTTGCTCAGGTTCGGTCTCCTGTGCATTTTCCTGCTGCGGTTCCACGGGTTCCTCCTCTTCATCCACTTTCTGGCAGTACAGCCCCCTCAGCTCTTTGTCAGCAGCCTTCAACTCTTCATAAAGGATTCCAAACGCGAGGTTGATATAGCCAGACACCTAAAACTTTTGCTGTTCTGTAGTGGCGATAGGTTCATAAATCGGTCAGGGGGCTATGACTGTGGGTAGGGACTTTATCGCGGAGATGTATAAAAAAGGGTATCCACCTGAATACTTCGTTTACCTTACTTCCAGGTTTTTCGAGAAGTCTGTCAGGGATGTTTACAGGAAAGTTGCCATAAAATTTTTGGACTATGTGCTTCCCGTTGTGCGGGAGATGAACCTCCCCGCGAAGGGGGCAGAGCATGTCCTCATGGATGCTTTGATAGATCTCTACAATTCCACTGCGGGGATTAAAAGGTCCGGGAAAAATGCCGTGAAATATCTGCTAGGATTTCATAAAATATTCACTTATTTTGAAGGAGAAGAGTTTGTAAGATGGCCTGGAATGGTGGCCGAAAAATATGATGAGTTTCCATAATGAATTTAAACTTTGTAGTAGCTATAAGGCATGGACCTCGACAAGCTTGTGGACCGAAGCTCGCTCTCAATAATTCTGAAGGATCTTGAAAAAAAGGAGTTCAACAGCCTGAAGGATGCCTGTCGTTATCTGGGGGCGGTTTACAGGGTGCTTGAAGCCTGCCGGGACCATCGCGGGCCATGCAAGGTGGATTTTGGGGAGGTCCTGGGACAAGTGGGGGAGGTCTGGAAGGATTTCAGCAGGGTTGACAACAAGCTGGTGTCTCTCTACCTTGAGGCCATTTCCACCATTGTTGAGGGTCTCAAATACAAGTCCAGGGGAGACGTGCTCTACGGGCTGGAAGAGCTGGGATACCGCACGAGAATTTCTTTACTGAATCGGGAAAAGGTGGAGCAATTCCTGCAGAGGGTGGCTTCGGGAGTTTCGATATGCTCCCAGCTGGACATATACAGTGCGTTGAACCTGGATATGGAAATCGCCGGACAGGAACAGAGATACTGACATTAACAACAGATGTCGTTACGACATTAGACGAATGTAGAAAAGCTTATATGTTGCCTCAAGATGCATATGAAGTGGCAAGCGGAGGGGTTGCTCCACATCCGTACCGCGAGAGCCCGCTCGTGAGGCTTTCCCGGGAGGTTGTGGAGGTGGTGGAGGAAATCTCCGGGCGGCTGAGTTCTGTCGGGCTTTTCAGGAGAGGGGCACCGTGGATACTCTATGCCTCTTTCAAGGCGGGGGAGGACCCGATTGACAACCTGAAGGAGTTTGGGAGATATATTAAGATACTTGACAGGAAAAGCGCTCTTTGTCTGAGTGGTCGCCCGGAGGTTTTTGTCGAATACCTGATGAAAGACCTCGAGAAACCGTCTGAAAGAATGCGCTTCTATGCCAGGGCCCTTGGTGCCTTTGAGAAGCCCTGTGCTGCTCTTCCCCCTGAGAAGGTTCGTGAGATATGGGAGAGAACCGAGAGGCTTTGCAGATACCCATCGAATGGGGGCTATGTGGGTGGTCCCGAATGGCCAGAAGAACTTTTCTGGGACCTGGATCACCGGTGGAGGTCCCTGAAGCTCCCCCCTTCGGTCCGGGAGGACATTCGCAGATACAAGGAGGTGTGTGGCGACTATGGAGAAGCTCTTGACTGAGGTTTCCAAGGGGATTGCCAGTTACCTGGGTGGCCTGATCAGAGAGGCCTTTCAGAAAGAGGATTACGAGAAGAGGCTTGAGGAACTGGGAGAAAACGCGGGCAAGATACTGAACGAGTGCATCAGGATGCTGAAGTCACCGGGCCAGCTCTACGACAAGGTGAAGGAGCTGTCTGACATAACCCATGACTACCTGGTTCTCCACAGATACCTGAACGGCTCCCGGACCAGGAGTCTGGTTGATGCCCTGATAGAGCGTTCTCCCGATGAGCTTCTGAAG
Organism: Candidatus Undinarchaeota archaeon; assembly: GCA_964449215.1. Classification (GTDB taxonomy): domain Archaea; phylum SpSt-1190; class SpSt-1190; order SpSt-1190; family SpSt-1190; genus CAYVAH01. The sequence goes on from CAYVAH010000019.1 coordinate 12,480, forward strand.
GTCGCCGTTGACCTTTCAGAGGCATACGCCAGGCACTTCAAGGACCTCAACGGGGAGGAGCATTAACAACAGATGTCGTTACGACATTAGACGGATGCAGTTTTATATATGAGTTTTCCGGGAGGGGAGTATGACCGGTTACGGATTGAGCGGGGTGCTCAAGGATATTGGCAGTGTGCTCGGGAGTTATCTGGAGGCCATCCCAAAGATAGTCGGGAAATCCATGACAGAAAGCGACGGTCCCGGGGAGGGTCTGTACAACCTCGCGAAGAACACGTACACCCTTCTGGAGGAGAACACAAAGTGCATCGCCACGCTTTCAAAGGTTCTGAGGGAAAATCCACCCCGAAATACCGAACAGCTTTCGGCTTACCTCAAGATGCTGAGTAAGTATCAGCTCAGTCTTCTGAATAAGTATTGAGCGGTGGCTTGTATTCTCTCTTCTCGGCCCATCTGAGCACGTCCAGATACGGCTCCAGGTCCTTCTTCTCGGAGTTCTGAAGCACAAGCTCTATGTCTCTGGGCGCGTTCCTTGCTATATCCTCCGCCCTGCTTCCACTTTCCCAGGCCACACACCCGATTCCGGACAGGATTTTGAGATACATGCCTGGGATCCCTGGAATATCGCGGTTCGGGAGATGCTTGCCGAGGCACCTCAGTATTTTAGGTGTGTTTTTCCTGAGCACCTCTGCTGTGCGATAGTCCAGTTTTATCAGGTGTTCCATCTTAGGTTTGATTCCTGGCCACTGAGAGATGTTGGTTTTTGGGTTCTCCACGTAATTGCTGAGGGCATCCTTCAAGGAGTCCTCAAAAGCCTCCTCCCACTCCTTCAGCAGCTTCAGTCTGTCTTTGTACGTGTAAGGTTTGTTCCTTATCCTGTTCCGTTGCATGTTATTATATCTTCCTGAGCTTAAACTATTTACCCCCCGGAGCATAGGGATTGTGGAAGCTCTTCCTGAGCCAGGATATGGCCTCATCGATGGACCCGGGAAACTCCCCCCTGTATTTTTCGGTGGCTTTCAGGAACCTGTCCATTGTGATTTCTCCACTGAGGCTCTTCTCGAACAGCTCAAACACCTTCACGCTGGCTTTCCTGCTCCTTTCACTTGGATTTTCCAGGTAGCGCTTGATGGCGTTCTCCAGCCTGTTGTAGCACTCGAAGAATTTCCCCAGTTCCACGCGGTAGTTCATTTACTTCCACCCATAAATTTATCCATTTTGTACTGCCTCACTATTTTCTTGGGAGACGGGGGCATGTCATCCGGGGGTGAAAGTATGTAATCTACCTGCGATAGTTCTTTTTTTCTTACGGTCCTTCTCAGTTCCTTGTAGACTTTCGGGAGCCACTTCCTGAATTTTTCCTTATTCGATTCATTTTCGAACCCATCCACCCGGTTCAGTATGGCCTTCAGAAGTTTCTTACCAACCGTGGGTGTGGCGTGGAACGTTTTGTTGTAGGTGAATTCACCTATGACCTTTTTTACGAGTTCTTCATAGCCTTCCGGGCCGAACCCTTTCAGCAGCTTCCCTGTGTTCTCCGCGAGGTATGCTGAGACGTCTTCATTTCCTTCCCCCTTCCCCGTAATGTAAAGGATTGAGTCGAGGACCTTGCGGTAGTCCTCCGCTTTTAGCTCCCACTTTTCTGCTTCCTTGGCGGCTAGCTTTGCGGTTTCCGGGTTCCGGTCAAAAATACTCCCGATTTTTTGAATGAGCGACCCTTGCTTCAGTTCCTTCGGCCACCTTGACACGAGCTTCGCAACTTCCTTCAGCTCTTTTATGTTCTTCTCCCTGTATTCCTTGTAGAGCGTCTTGAATACTTTATCATAAATCTTTGTGTAGTTCCTGTAAACCCACTCATCCAAGCTCATTAAAACTCCGTGGGGTTGCCTATTTAAATAGTTACTCAGGAGTTGCATAACTTTACTCCTTTCTTGTCCAGTCCACGAACAGTATTGCGTATGTCGGGTCAACAGGGCGGCCCTTGCTTTTTTCCCTCTTGAGGTAGTCCGTAGCGGCCCACAGTGTTTTTGTTGGTTTTTCCAGGCAGTCAAACTTTTCGAAGCACTGATAACCTAAATCCATGGTGTACGTTCTTGGCATGTGCAGTGCTATAGGTGTTATTTTATATTAGTTACTATCAAGTTGCAATTATAGACACTCCCCACTGCCAAAAAAGTCGGGTAGGTAATTGGAAGGGGTGCTATTTATGTTTTTAGCCCTTCAGGCGCGATATGGCCAGGAAAATCCCTATAAGCAGGACGGAGACCAGAGTGGCCCGGGCTTTGAAGGATAGTGCGGAAAGGAAGTTCATGAGGTTATAGACTGCGTGCAGCACCACGAGAAGCACGAGCAGTTCTCCCGCAACTCGCTTCATCAGCTCAAACATACATCAACCCCCCAACCAAACCTTCGCTAAGCCCTCGCTTGCAACCCTTTGCTTCGTCGCCCTTCGGGCTCCAAGCGACTTACGTCGCTGGCCTCTCGAACTTCGTTCGAACGGCCTCGCAAAGCGTTGATGGTTGCTGTGTCGGGACCCGCTCGGTTTCGTTGATGCA
>CAYVAH010000020.1:0-14286 GCA_964449215.1 Candidatus Undinarchaeota archaeon
GGGAGGCGGAGGAGACAAGAACTGCTGCATAAACAGCCAGGAATTCTGGTGCAACGAGAGCACGGGCGTTGACAGGCTCTGCTACGGCGGGCTCGTCTATCCGTGCGACTACTGGTGTGACGTCTTTGGCCAGGTGGGCACATATACCTGCACTCCCGAAGCCGATGGGGACTGCACCTCCTCGACAACCTGCAGCGGAGATGAATGTGAGTGCTACAAGAGTGAAGGGACGTCGTGCACCTGGGACTCCGAATGTGCCGAAAACAACTGTGAGAGCTACACCAAGGAGACCCCGGCGGACCCAAGCCTCGGGAACATGTCGGGAAGCCTGATCGGGAAGGTCTGCTGCCCCGTGGGTCACTGCGCCTTTGACCGGGATAATGATGGCACGGTGGACTCCTGCGCCGTGAACACCAGCGGGTCAATTGACGCTGACAGGGATAATGACCTGGACTACTGCTATGATGGAACCTGGAAGGAATGTCCGGACTACATAGCAGAAAACCAGAAGGCCAGCGATTGTAGCTGCCTCGGGAATGGAATAGCTGTCAACAAGAGCGGGACATGGGTCTGCAGAAAACCACCTGTGAATCTCAACTATGACACCGACATTTCTTGCGGGACCCTTTGCGATTCGGACTCTGACCTCACGAATACTGAGCTGATTGATGCGAGCGGGAACTGTCATGTCTTTGAAACGGCCTGCTCAAATGTGATGCCCGAATCCTGGTGGGAAGGGAACAGCTCCCTGATAGTAGGGCATGTCATGACTAACTGCCCATGCGGTGAAGCGGCGAGCTGCAACATATCCGTCGAGAGCAACGGGCAAAGGGCGGCAAAGGAATTCTCCGCCCCGAGTGGGCAGAGCACAACCGTCACTCTGTTTCCGAACTTCGCTTACGGGGAGAACAACGTGTCAATAGCCTGCTCATGCTCAATGCTCGGAACGGTTTGCTGGGACAAGAGCCCCGCCACGGTAAGCAGCTCCGCCTCTATTCCGGCAACGGAGTGCGTGGCCGGCAAATCCTGCGACCTCAAACTAAACGTGTCGAATGTTGGAGGCGTTGATACCACAACAAGGGCATACCTGCAAGCCACTAGGGGCTTGCAGCAGCACATGAACTCCAGCAGTTATCTCGTGCAGGGGGGCACTTACCACGTGTTCAGCTACACCGACACCTACGCCTGCTCCTGGTATAACGCAACCTGGCTCACCGGGAAGGCATCGGTACCCGTTGATTACGTTGGAACCGTGGAGCTCACGGACCTGTCCTATAATTACACCACCAACCGCACGGGAGAACTGAAGCAATGCGAGAGCGCGGCGGACTGCACCCTGTGTTGCTCAGGCTACTGGTGGTGCTGGGCCAACTCCTCGCAGTCCTCTGACTTCACCTGCTCTGGAGGTGTCTGCTGCCCGGCTGGGGAGCATTTCCAGAAGGGTGCGTGCTGTCTGTCCTCCGAAAGGTGCTGCCTGGTGGATGGCGACTGCAACACGGGAGAGTGGTGCGACAACTACACCACAGGCTTCCCGGAGGGGAATTTCTTCTGCAGGGAAAAGAAGGAACTCGGATATTCCTGCCAGCAGGACAGGGAGTGTGACTCCGGCTACTGTGGTGATGGCATATGCGCCGACCCCGAGCCGGTAACACTGAGCGAGTGGTTCGAGTGCAAGCCCTACCAGAGCAACTCCTTCTGCTCATATCAAAGTGTGAGCGGGGCGTACAACCTCGATCCCAAGGGCTGCAACTCAGACAGTGATTGTGGAAGCGGTTATTACTGTTACCTGCCGAGGCACGCCTGCCTCGAGTGTGCAACACCCAACACAATCTATGGAGAATTGAACGTGAGCGATGATGGACTCTGCCCGAGCACCTCCTGCATAGGGCATGACCTGGACTGCTGCTCCACCGACAGCGACTGCTCCTCTGCGGAGTGGTGTGACGCCTCCGCATCCTGCACAGCCTGCTCGACCCGCAGCGACGGTGTGTGCTCCTCCCCGGCATGCATAGGAACGGACCCGGACTGCTGCTCCAGCTCCGGTGACTGTGGGGAGGGTCTCAGCTGTGTCTCCAACACCTGCACGGGGAATGTCGGGCAGGCCTGCAGCGGCGACGGGCAGTGCACAGGGGGACTCAAGTGCCTTGGGGGCGTATGTGCCAAGCAGAGCTTCATCGCGCTCAGCCCGGAAGGAAGCTATGAAGCGGACCTCGGCGAAATACTAAAGCTCACGCTCATAGTAAGTGACCCACAGAACCAGCAGGACAGATACAAGGTGGAAGTTGACCCGGGTTATGTGCCTGATTCTGCCTTCGTGAGGATAGATGGCGAAAGGGAAGAGGAGTTTGAAATGGGCAAGGGCGAGGTCAGGAAGTTCCTCGTAACCGTAGCTGCTGCCAAGGTTCCAAGCATCAACACAGTGATTCACGTTAGCAGCATGACAAACTCCTACATCCACGACAATGCCAGCATAAGTGTTCAGGTCACACCCGTGACCACCGCAAACGTGCCCTCCGCCCCCGTGGGTGCCTGGCTCCCGGTGCTCATTCTCGGGTATATAATTGGTATGGTACTCACAGGTAAAAACTTATAATCTGACACCTCTCTTTTGGGCATGGGTATAGTACGAAAAATACTCGGGGATGAAAAACCAACAAAGGAGGACCTCCTCACCATAAAGGACAATGTCGAAGAGGAGATTGCCGAGGAACAGAAAAAACAGGAGGAGCTCAAGTCGGAGGACCTGGTCCCGAAGGGCATAGAAATGTTCGTGAGGCTCTCCGACTACAACAAAATTGTGTCACAGCTGAAACGCCTTGACACCGTCATAGACCGGATTGAGGAGATAGAGCGCATGCACACCGAACTCCAGGACATCCACGACAAGTTCACCGAACATCTCGAGACCACACTCACAGAGATGGAAGAAATCCGCGAGGAGCTCAGTTCCAAGCTCGGTCCTATGAAGTAAGCCAATTTAAACAACCAGGAATAGGGCTGTAATGGACACAAAGGAGAGATCCCGGCTCATATTGAGGCCCCCTACTGAGGAGTTTCTGGTCCCGGGAGAGCTCAGGAAAAAACTGGAAGCAGGGGAAAAGCTCAGGCATTATATAGGGTATGAGATTTCCGGGCTTGTCCACCTTGGACAGCTTCTCACTGCCTTCAAGATGGCGGACCTTCAAAAGGCAGGGGTGGAAACAAGCGTGCTCATGGCCGACTTCCACACAGTGATAAACAACAAGCTCGGCGGGGATGTGGAGTTCATCCGCAAGGTCGCCAAAAACTACTTCAAGAAAGCTATGGAAATAGGAATAGAGGCGGCTGGAGGAAACCCCAGAGCCACTGAGTTTGTGCTCGCCTCTGACATTTATAATCAGGACTACTGGGAAACCGTGATTCAGGTGGGCAAGGAAACCACCCTTTCAAGGGCGTTGAGGAGCATCAGCATAATGGGGAGGGAAGAACGGGAAGGAGTTCCCACAGCCTGGGTGGTCTACCCGCTAATGCAGGCCGCAGACATATTCCATCAGAACGTTAACATAGCCCATGCCGGGATGGACCAGCGAAAGGTGCATGTGATAGCCCGGGAGGTTGGCCCGAAGGTGGCCGGTTACAAGCCCATGGCCTTGCACAATCACATGCTGCTCGGACTCCACAAACCACCTGTGTGGCCCGTTCCGGAGAACAAGGAGGGGAAGTGGCAGGCTTTCAAGATGAGCAAATCCATTCGCGGGAGTGCCGTGTTTCTGACAGACTCCTCCGAGGAGATCCGGGAAAAGGTGAGGGCAGCCTTCTGCCCCTCCGGAGCCAACTACAACCCTATCCTGGACTGGGTAAAACATCTTGTTTTCGCACCTCAGCTCGAGGGCAGGCTGGAGGTCCGCAGGAGCGAGAAATACGGGGGAAACGTGGAATACCTGGGGTATGAGGAGCTCGAGAGGGACTTCCTCTCCGGCGGGCTGCACCCATCAGACCTGAAAAATGCACTCGGGGAGTTCCTGGTGGAACTGCTTGAACCTTTCAACAGGCTCAGGAACAGCCCGATAGTGGCAGAGCTCAAAGCCAGGGTCACGAGATAAGCTCCAGCACGGAGAACAGGAAGAACATGGCATAGAACATCCCGGTAGCAACAGCGGAGAGTCTGGGAAAAGGCGTCTTTGGTTTAAGCTTTGGGAGTGCCTTGATGAAAGCGTATGAGACGGTCACCGTGAAAAGTGGGAGAGTGAGTTCGCCGGCGAGTCCCAGAATGTCCAGAAACCCGAAACCCAAGACACCAGACCAGGTGAAGACTGCCAGGGGAGGCAGCATCACAAAGAGTGTGGAGACCTGCCGGGACAGGCGGAAATCAAACTGGTAGATGTGCCGCATTCCCAGGCCTATACCCAGGAAGGACGTGAAAAGGGCAGTCACCGTGAAAAGCGAAATAATGAGGCTGTAAACACCACCATAGTGGAGAGCCAGCCCCTGCGTGCCCAGCTCCGTGGTCTCTGGACCCAGCACGCCGACGGTGGTGAAGGCGAAGCCCAGGTAAAGGGCGAGACAGAGGAAGGTGGATATGGCATAGACCCTGGGGACGCGACCCTTGGAAAGGAAGTTTATCTCGGGCACCACGTTCAACCCGAAAAGGGCGAAAAGCATTGTTCCCGTAAACTTCAGCAGGTTCCCGGTGCTGTAAGGACCGAACTCAAAGCTGGAGATGCCCATGACATTCACCAGGGAAAGGAGAACCAGGAACCCAACAAGGGCAGCGGCGAGGGGCAGGTCAACCCGCTCTATAATCTTCGTCCCGCGGAAAATCAGGTACCCGCACAGGGCAAAAAGCAAAAGCCCCCCGTAGAACACGGGAAGCCCCACAAGGGTGTTCAGCTGGGAACCAAACCCTATAAGGTAGGCGGAAAGCGCTCCATACATGGAAAATATCAGTGTCAGGTAGATGAAGTACTTCCACTTTTCCCCGAGTATGCTGGAAATCAATGCGGGAAGCTGCACTGGTTTTTTTTCCCCCTGGAGCATGTCCGAAAGCATCATGGCAGACAGGAGAATGAAAAAGGCCACCAAAAACCCCACCAATGCACCCACAGGACCCGCAAGGTAGAGGGCCCTTGGAAGACCGAGGACACCGGCACCTATCGTCGTGGAAATCGCGAGGGCAATCGCACCAAGCATGGAAAAACGGCACGGGACGGGCATTTATGCTATATGTTATTACTGAAAAGTATATAAAGGATAAACTCCCTTTTCCCGTGTGGACCCGGTACTGGAAAGGCTCTACAGGTATGGGGAACCCCTGAAAAACTTCATCGAGGGGTTGTATATAGTCCCGAAATACATACCGGAATCCTATGTTTCGGCATCCTGCACCCGGGGAAGCAATGAAATAAACCTGAGCATGGCACCCGGGCAGCGGGTGTTCTCCAACCGGGACGGCACGGTGACCTGGTTCCCCGACGCCGGGAATCCTGAGATTGAAAGGGACCTGAAAAGATACACTGGAATGAAGCTCCCGGATGCAATCTCAAAGGCAAAAAAGGAACTGGAAGAAGCAGGGTCAGAAAGGTCGCGGGTGATGGCAGAGCGGACCCTGAGGGACCTCTACCACGAGCTCGCCCATAAGGTAATGGGATATATGATTCCAGAGATAGACCCCGTCAGGGAAGAAGGGTGTGCAATCCTGCTGGAAAACTTCTGGTTCGCCTACTCCGAACTTGGATCGGAAAAGGCCGCCATTGAAAAGGCAAAGAACTACATAATCACCGAGCTGGGGAAGTTGAGGAAAGCTCCCAGAAAAACGGAGGAACAACGGAGATTCTACAGGGACAAATTCTCACATCTCCAGAGAGCCATAGAGGCCTACGCCAGGCTTGAGGAGGGAACAAGCCCTGAAGAGCTTATTTTCGGTGGTTGTTACCACTAAATAATTTAAAGGGACTCGACAGGGGAATGCATGTCATACAACAGGGAAGAAGAGAGCTACGAGCTCCCTGGAAAGAAGCTCACCATAGGGGAAATGGAAGAGCTCTATGCAAGAGATGGCAGGGTTATTCTGGACCCAAAAAAGGTCCACTATGGCGGCGGCCCCTTCGGCTGTGCGGCTTTTCCGGTGGCTGTGAAAGTCAAGAAGCTAACCGAGGACTGAAAGCACTCCCGCGGCTTTTTCCGGAGAGGAAACCAGGGGAAGCTCTTCCACCAGGGAGTTTATGCCACTGGCATAGGCCCCGGGGGGAGAGACCACAACTATGGGCTTGTCGCCCTTCGAGAAGCCGCGGAGAATATCAACTATCCCGGAGTTCAGGCGGGGGAGCTGCATCAGGAAAATTGCAACTATGGCATCAACCCCTTTGTCGCGGGACAGAACCTGCAGGGCGGTGGCAAACATCTCGGGAGTGGCATCACCAGTCAGGTCCACGGGGTTCTCCACTGAAACCCTCTTCGGGAACTTCTTTGCGAGCTCCTTCTTTGTGGCTCCACTGAGTTCAGCCATCACCATCCCCTTGGCCTCAATGGCGTCACTGGCCATCACACCAAAACCACCCCCACAGGTAACAACGGCCACCGAGTGCACGTCCCGCTTCCACATGCTCCTGGCCTTCAGGGAAAGCAGGAATTCCTCGGGATCCCTGGCCATCCCCCAGTCGAGCTGGCGGCAGATTCCACGAAAGACCTGATAGTCCCCGGCAAGTGCCCCCGTGTGGCTCCGGGCAGCCCTGACCCCCGCAGTGGTTTTTCCCGCCTTCAGCACTATCACTGGCTTCCCGCCCTCGCGAGCAACTTCGAGCAACCTGCGACCGTCCTTCAACCCCTCCACATAGAAGCCTATAACTTCAGTCTCCTTGTCCCTGAGAAAATAGTCAAGTATCTCGTAGTCCGAAACATCAAGCTGGTTGCCATAGCTGGCAACCTTCGCGACACCCAAGTTTATGGTGCTCGCCCAGTCAAGCACCGATGCGACCGTCGCCCCGGACTGGCTGAGTATGCTGACCTTACCCCTGGGGGGTATTGGAAGCCTCGACAGGGGGAGGAAGGTCGCATTGAAGCTGGCGTGCGTGTTCATCACCCCGAGGCAGTTCGGGCCCCAGAGGCGGATACCGTGCTCGCTGGACACCTTCAACAAAGCCTCATCAAGTTCGCTCCTTCCCGATTCACCGAATCCCCCCGAAACCACAAGAGCCGCCTTGAGCCTGTCAGCCACCTGCTCGAGAGTCCCAGGCACAGCAGGTGCAGGAATCACAAACACACCCAAGTCCGCCTTCGGCACGTCCTCCGGGGAGTAACACTTCAAGCAATCAATTTCCTCCGCATTCGGGTTCACGGGATACACCCTGCCCCCAAAACCACCATAGATAAGATTCCGGAGAAGAACCCGCCCGGGCTTCTCCAGGGTCCTGCTCGCCCCAAAGACCGCCACACTCTTCGGCTTGAAAAACACGTCCAGCTCCACCCAAAAAGACAGGCGGGAGATATAAAACTCTACCTGAAATACGATGGTTCTTCCCCCGGTAGCTTGGTCCGGAAACTGCGTTGAAGCCCCGTATAGTAGTCAATTACCCTCTTGTTGAGGCTCGGCCCGACCTTCTTCACAGCCTCCTCAAAATCCTTCGCCGTCACCTTGTCCCTGTTCTCGCGGATAGCGAACATCGCAGCTTCCCTGCACACAGCCTCAAGGTCCGCACCACCAAAGTTCTCGGTCTCCCTGGCTATCCTCTGCAGGTCAACACCCTTCAAAGGCATTGACTTTGTGTGGACCTTCAGTATCTTCAGCCTGGACTCTTCATCAGGGGCAGGAACATAAACAAACCTGTCAATACGCCCGGGCCGGAGAAGAGCTGGGTCGAGCAGGTCCGGGCGGTTTGTGGCAGCCACGAACACCACCCCTTCACGCTTTTCAATACCATCAAGCTCGGTGAGCAGCTGGTTCACCACACGCTCAGAGACCTTGCTGGAATCCGTCCCGCGGATGGGAGCAATAGCATCCACCTCATCAAAGAAAACTATGCAGGGGGAGAGCTGCCGGGCCTTCCGGAATATACGGCGAACTGCCTTTTCACTCTCGCCCACCCACTTGCTCAGCACCTCAGGACCCTTCACGGAAATAAAGTTCGCGTTGGCCTCATTCGCAACAGCCTTGACCAGCAGGGTCTTACCACAGCCAGGAGGACCGTAGAGCAGCACACCACGGGGAGGCTTTATCCCCATCCTCTTGAACTTCCCGGGCTCCTTTATGGGGAACTCAATGCTTTCCTTCAGCTCCCTCTTCACAGATTCAAGACCGCCCACATCCTCCCACTTCACGTTGGGTATTTCCACCAGGACCTCTCGCAGGGCACTGGGCTCAACACTCCGGAGAGCCTCCACAAAATCCCTCATCGTGACCCTTATCTTCCCCAGAATCTCAGGGGGTATCTCCTCATCCAAATCAATCTTAGGGAGAATGCGACGGATTGCGAGCAATGAAGCCTCCTTCACGAGACCGGCGAGGTCAGCACCCGTGAACCCGGGAGTCATGTCAGCTATGCGGTCAAGATTCACATCCTTCACAGGCAGGCCCTTCACATGTATCTGAAGAATCTCCTTCCGCCCTTTCCGGTCAGGAACTCCTATGGAAATCTCGCGGTCAAACCTCCCTGGGCGGCGGAGGGCGGGATCGATGGAGTCCGGGCGGTTGGTGGCAGCAAGAACTATCACCTGCCCGCGCTCGTTCAACCCATCCATCAGGGTGAGCAACTGCGCCACTATCCGCCCCTCTATGCCGTAGAGGTCATCCCTCTTGCTGGCTATTGCATCAATCTCATCGATGAAGATTATGGCAGGGGCATTTTTCTGGGCACGATTGAAAAGGCGTCTGAGCCTTTCCTCGGCTTCCCCCGCAAACTTACCGACAATCTCCGGTCCATTTATGCTGATGAAGTGGGCATGCGTCTCATTGGCAACAGCCTTTGCAAGGAGAGTTTTCCCGCATCCAGGGGGGCCGTGCATCAACACGCCTTTCGGCGGCTCAACACCGAGCTGCGCAAATATTTCCGGGTGCTTCAGCGGGAGTTCCACAATCTCTCTCACCCGGGACAGGAGGTCACCCATCCCCCCAACATCCTCATATGTCACAAACGGCCGGCGGACCGCCTTCTCCTCGGGTTTTTCCAGAAGGATGGAGGTGTCCTCCCCCACGAGGATAGCTCCCTTCGGCTCGACTGATTTCACCCTGAACTTCACCTGGGGACCAAAGAGCGGCATCACTATTTCGAGGTCATAGGAGTAATCCTCCCTGAGGCTCTTGGGTAAGGTCCGGAGTGAAATGAAGTCCCCCTCCGTCATGACCCTGCCCTTGAGCAGTCTGGCAAGGGTGGATGGGTCCATGGGAGGGAGCTTCAAACCACCAACAGGGGCGATTGCAAGCTTCCTTATCGGGATTGCCTTTGCCCTGCTGACCCTCACCCTTTCCCCTATAGCTGCACCGGAGTTGGCGCGTATCAAACCATCCATGCGGACGACACCAAGACCAATATCGCTCGGGTATGCCGTATCGACAACAGCGAAGGTAGCTTTTGGACCCTGTATCATCACAGGGTCGCCCGGGGTTACACCTATGACCCGCATGCTTCGGGAGTCAAGACGGACTATTCCCCTGCCCGTGTCATTCTGATTTGTCGGGGGGATCTCCGCAACCCTGAGCTCGATTTCCACACTGGTACTCCAGGCGCGGATTAATAAAATTAGTCTTTCCTCAGCCCGCGGATGGCACCGCTACCGTTGAGGGTTTCGCAGAGCTTGGCAATAGCCCTGTCAACATCCTCGACCCGCTTGAGGCCGACCAGCACACACTTTCCGCTGGAGAATATCAGAAAGGTCGCCGGCGGGTCATAAATCTTGAAGGTCAGCCCGGGAAACAGCTCGGGGGAGTAGTAGCTGTCATAGACCTCGTGGACAAAATGCTCCAGGTTTATTTCGACATGAAGGTCCAGGCTCAGCACGAGATTCTGTATTTCAATATCCACCTTGGTGATTTTGATTCCAAGTTTCTCCTTGGCTTCCCTCTTGAACTTCTCGATGGCCGCGTGCATCTGGTCAAAACTCTTCACACCTGCAAGGACGGACTTCCCGTTCCGGAACAACAGGAAGGTGTACCCCTCGCGCTTCCGGTAGATTGCCCCTGGAAAGTTGCTCGGGTCATAATCCGCCCCGAGTATGCGTGACACCTCCGGAAGCTTGAAGCTCACATAGAAGTTCAGACTGGCCACGAGATTCTGAACTTCCCTTCCGACATTCGTCGGGTCAACCTTGACTCCCACAAAAATTTAGGGGTCGTCGAGTATTTATATATTGACCGGAGTGAACCTCAAAGGTATTTTAGGACCTCTTTAACGGGAGCAGATGGAGAAAGATACTTCTCTTCAGAAATCCTGGGGCAGGAAGCGTTTACCCAGAAATCAACCCTGAAATTGCGCACCTCAGGAGTTATAATGTCGCCTACAATCATTATCACCTTTTTACCCAGAGATTCAAGCTTATCTTTCACCAGAACTGCCTCTTTCTCGTAGTTCTGTCCCGGTTTCAGGCCGACTAGCACCCCTACCTTCTCAGCAGTGAACAGCGCCGCCACCGGGAACCTGGGTGGGTCAGCACGCTCCCCAAACCAGTTGAACGTCGGCTTTCCAAGTGCAGCCACTGCACCAGCATGGAAAATGCCATCACAAGCCACAACAAAACCGTCCACCTTGTCGAGGATCCGGCGAGCGGCCCCCACATCACAGCCCGTAACCTGGGCAGGATACGTCGCCATGAAGTCAGGGCGACCTCCCATAACCACCTCCTTCCCGGCACGCTCGAGCTTCTTCGCATATTCCCCAACCACGTCCCTGTATTGAATCACGAAGACCAGCCCAACCCTGTGGAAGTCCGGAACGAATTCCGGAACGCCCTGCAGCTGGACTTCAAAGAAGTGCACGTTCCCCGGGTATTTCAAACCAATAGGGCGGCTGTGACCGAAATTGAATACCGCATCAACCTTGAGCCTGTCAAGGAGGTGCAGGGGAACATCACAGGCACCATAACAGGGATTCGAGAGAAAGACGGGCTCGGGTATCACCCTGGCAAGCTCTCCAGCGTCAGCCATCAAGCCCGCCGGGAGAAGGACCAGCACCTTGCGGTAGCCGTTGGACTGAACAACCTCCTTGACACTGTCAATGTTCATGGAGCATCCCGACCACAAGCTCCTCCAGCTCACTTGGCTTTTTCAGGGCGTCCACGAGGGCTCCCCTGCGGTGTTCCTCATCCAGAAACCAGAGCGCCTGGAAAGCCCTGACACCCATAGAGCGGAGCTTCTTCACAACAGCAGCCTTGTCATCCACAAATATGTCAACACCCAGGGCTGCCACCTTCTTCACCTTGTCATCATCCTCCTTAACTATGAAAACCCTGGAATGAGGGAAGCCAACCAGCTTCTCCAGCTGGTGGCGGTTCCCGACCGACACTATGAAAATATCACCACCATTGGCGATGACCGAAGCAGCTATGGACTTCAACTCCTTGCTCATGTGTTCATCCACCCCGCTGAAAAGGATTCTCCTCACCTCCGCCTCGTTGAAGTCCCTCATCAGCACATCAAACAGGTAGTCAATACTCTTCCGCCCGGAAACTCCCTCGAAAACCTCTTCGAAGCTTCTCCCAATCCCGCGGAGACGCGAGTCAAGCGACCGGAAGTAGGCATTGGTATCGAATATCACCCTGTCGAGGTCAAACGCTACTTTAATAGCTCGCAAAGGGCATCACCCAATTTCTCCGGGTCGTGGAGGTGACCATCAAGGGACATGTCCCTGAGAACCAGCCTTTCATCATGGAGGTCCACCTCCACCCCACCCGGCTTCTGCGCCAGCACGTAGTCAAACTTCATGAACTTCTCCACATTTTCCAGATAGTCGGAAAGCTTGAACCCCCCCACAACGGGGAGGTCGTTGCGGATGCTCGTGACAAGAATCTTCGCAGGGATGTGGGAAAGCCTGGCCACAAACCCGGCAGGGAGGAGGTGGGGCATGAGACTCGTAAACAGACTCCCCGGCCCAAGAACCATAGCATCCGCCTCCTCAACAAGGGCAAGAACCTCAGGGTTCACAGGGAGTTCCGGCTCCAGCCAGATTTTTTCCACCTTGCCCTTGCACCTGTCTATCTGGGTTTCCCCCACCACCTTCTCCCCGGAGACAACTGCCACCAAATCACACGGCTCGAGAAACTGGGGAACAACCCTGTGATGCACTCCCATGGCTTCTCTGTATTCCTCCAGACCCTTGCGGAACCCGAGCCTGCGAACCAGGTCAAGTATCACGAGGTTGCCAATGGCGTGACCCCCGTAACGGGATTCCATCGTGGAAGAAAGCGGACCGCCAAAAGAATCAACCACCCGCCGGAAGTCTCCAACCGCAGGGATACCGAACTCCTCGCGGAGCCTGCCGGTGCTGCCCCCGTTATCGGTGGTCCCGACCACCGCCGAAAAATCCAGCCCCTTAAGAAGCAGGGCGCGAACGGTAGCGCTCAGACCCTTCCCGCCACCAAAACAGACAATCACTTCATCACCCTCTTCTGAACAACATACAGCTTCTTTCCATCGGGAACATTACGGTCCACAATCGTCCCCGGACCCACCGTGACATTCTTCCCCACAAGAACACCGGGCATTATCAAAGCACCCACACCAACCCGCGTCCCATCGCCCACAGCACAGCCGAAATGCCCCCTCCCAAGCTCCTTCTTTTTCCCCTTCACCACAGAAACCACGCTCTTCTTGTCAAACCTGCGGTTGGCAGTCACCGCACCAAAACCAAACCAGACCTTCCTGCCCAGGACGGAATCCCCGACAAAAGAGTGATGAACGGCACAGCCCGGCCCCACAAGGCTCCGGGCGACCTCACTGCCGAATCCGACAACGGAACCCATCTCGACACAGCTTTGCCTGACAAGAGCGGAAGTCCCGACAAATGCACCCCTTCCAATATAGGCGGGCCCGATGATCCGGGCACCCCCCATCACCCTGGCGCCCTCATCAACAAACACATCCCCCTCGAGGGTGGCATCCACGGAAACCTCTCCCTTCACCTTGTGCTTGACCTCCTCAAGCAACCTCTCCATAACTGAAAGGGCGTCCCATGGATACTTGAGACTCGGCACCTCCTCCTTCGGGACTATCTCGAAGTTTGCAGGATGCTCGGAGAGATAGGAGGAAAGAACCCTCTCAAATTTGTATTGCCCGCCCCCTCCGGAAGACGCAAGCCTCAGAACGAACTCGTGGCTGAGCCTGTATATGGAGCTCACAACAAGGTTGGACTCCGGTTTCTTCGGCTTTTCCCTGATTCCCACAACAAAGTCCCCTTCAACCACAGCGACCCCATATTCACCCGGGTTGTCAACCTTTGACAGGAGGAGCTTCGTCCCGACCCCCGAAACAAGTTTTTCGAGGGCGAACTTGCTGAACTGGTGACCGGAAACCACAAGCACATCATCGCCGTAGTCCTTTGCCCCGACAAGTATGGCATCCCACATTCCTCTCGGCCTTTCCTGGACACGGAACTCAACATCCTTGTTGAGCTTACAGTCCTTCAGGGCCTTGCTCACGCACTCGTCCGGTGGCTCCACAACCACAACTTCGTCAACCTCACGTGGAATGTTGTTTATGGTTCTCGCTATCAAGGGCTTCCCGAGAATCTCAACCAGGGACTTGTGGCTGCCGCTGAAGGGCCAAAAACGGGAGGACTCCCCAGCGGCGAGAATCACGGCTCGCATACCATCCTCTGATTTCCTGATTAAAAAAGATTCCCAGGCTGAAAAGTTATAAATCTCAGATGTGAGGGGTATATGCCCGGCTAGGCCGGGGGGCTGACGTCCCCTACTCCGCAAATCGTCTTGGCGGGGCCGAAGTCCCGGGGAAGGGGTACACTGCATGAGGGGACGCTCTGAAAGCGGGGCGTCGAAGCCCTGCACTGTGGTGGCCCCATAAGTGCTGAACTGGGCCAGGTCCGGGAGGAAGCAACCCTAAGTGCTTTTTGGGGTGCCCGCAGACCGCAGGGTGGAGTCCCACTCCGGAGAAAAACCTCGTGGAAGAACTTCGACCCCGGGACGTGCCGGGCACTCCCATTCAACAGCTTTTTAATCGGCAGATGATGCATATAACACTGAGAAACAGAGCTTCCATCAACGAAACCGAGCGGGTCCCGACACAGCAACCATCAACGATTTCGCGACGAGGCGAAGCTCGTTCCGTCAACGCTTTGCAAGGAGCCCGACCCGAAGGGGAGGGCGACG
>CAYVAH010000021.1:0-5363 GCA_964449215.1 Candidatus Undinarchaeota archaeon
GTTGCACCAGAATTCCTGGCTGTTTATGCAGCAGTTCTTGTCTCCTCCGCCTCCCACCCAGGTTCCCCCATGGGATGTGCAGGCTCCCTGGCAGTTGTCCACAATATCCCTGTAATCCTTGAAATACTCACCATAGCAGTAATAGATAATGCCACTCTCTGAGAGGCTCTTTGTGCAGTCGTCCCCTGCCCCGCACTCGCTCAGCTGCCCGCTATCACACCCATATTTCCTCCAGCTCTCCGCACCGTACAGGTAATTTATCTCACTTCCATTCAAAGCTCTCGAATACACCCGAACCTCGTCAATCACGCCGTTGAATTCCCTGTTATCACCACTTGTCCACACAATGCCGCCGGCCTGAAGCTCTGAGGATGACTGGGAGCTCTGTGTCTGCGCCTGCTCGGCCTTCAGCTCTCCATTCACATAGAGCCTTACGTGTGTGCCATTATGCACCGCGGCTATGTGATACCAGGTGTTCAGGCCCATACTTGTGCCGCTTGCAACATTTGCCGGGGAGCCCTGGTAGTCGTGATAAATTATCTCGTCCCCGCTCCGGACGGCCACACCCTGAACCATCTCTGTGCCGACCCTCCAGCCCAGCAATCCTGCCCAGTATGTCGAGTAGTCCACATCGCCCATCCGCTTTGCCCAGAGTGAGACCGTGAATGGTGTGGACAGCTTGTTCAGCGTGACATTCACGTAGTCATCATCCACACCGTTGAAGCTCAGGCCGCCACCTCTCTTCCCGGAGGTCCAGCTCCCGCCTGTTATGGAGCCATCCCTGCCGTTTCCGGAGGAGTCGCCTGCCGTGCTTCCCGAGCCCTCGTCCAGTGGCCAGTAGAGTTCCAGGTCTTTCTGCACGTTCTCCGGGAATTCCCTGTATAACACCCTGACCTCATCGGCGCTGAGAGAGCGGTTCCATATCATAACCTCATCAAGATTGCCGTTGAAATAGTTGTTATAGGCATCCCACTTGCCCAGCGTCAGCACACCATCGTTCTGTGCGGGCACCCATCCATCCCCAGCAGTCCAGCTATCTACTTTTTGACCGTCGAGATACAGCACATACTCACGTGTGCTGCTGTCGTAGGTCAGGACCCCGTGGTGGAAGATACCGTCATTTACATTCACGTCACTGCTGAGGGTATGCTCTCCACTGCCGTCGCCCACCCTGGCCTGGAAGTACCGGGTGTTGTTGTGAACCCACATATGATACGGGTCATTGTAACCAAGACCTGTCGGGTTTTTGTTTATCAGCGTGTGATAAATCTTGTTGTAGGGTCCACGGCCATTATACTTGAACCAGAGGCTCACCGTAAATGAGGAGTAGTTCTGGATTCTCTCATCGTTCGGGACTTCTATATATCCGTCGATCCCGTCAAAGCTTATGGCGTTTCCAGACACAACCTCCGAGGTGGAGGTCACTATTGTGGTTCCTCCTTTGAGGTCCCCAACCAGTCCGGAAAGGCCGTCAAATACCCGGGATGCTCCCGGGGACTCATCAAACTTGAAATATGCTTTCAGTTCATTCTCCACGACCTTTTCTGACAGGAATTCATCTCCGGACTCACAGCACGCTTCCCCACCATCGCCGCCGAACCACACCCCGCCTGAGTCTTCACAGCTTGCCGGACAGGTGTCCGCGCTTGGTGGAGTTGTTGTCCACCCGCTTGCCGTGCAGTAGTAACTCCCAATCTTGGCGCAGGTGGCGTGGTCGGTGTCCCAGCTGTACGTGTCCCAGGAGTTGCAGGAGTGCACAGCCCCGTTGTAGCACAGGAACTTGCTGTTTCCGGAGTCCACATAGGTTTCGGAGCCGTCATCCCCGCAGCAGGCGCTCCCCGTCCACCTGAAGGCCGTGCATCCAGTTGAGTCTTCGCAGTAGCTCTGGGAATTGTCTCTGTCCGTGTAGGCACATCCCGTGGCGCAGATATACCCGTTCGAGGGGCATTCTCCTTCCACAACTTCATCACAGCCGGCGTCCGCCCCGCATTTCTGTTCACAGGCGTTGTTTCCAGCCCCCCCGAGCAGCTGCACCGCCCCGCTACACTTAACGCAGTTTCCTCCATCATCATCCTTGCCCGGGTATGTGCTTGTTGTCCCTCCAGTCGGGCAACAATCGGTGTCGGTGCTGGCGGGATAGCCGGGCGGGACGCAGAGTGTTGCCGTTGCGGTGCAGGAACCTTCATTGTTGTTCGGGTCTTCCGTGTTATCTATCTGGGCGGAGCCGCATTCTTCCTCGCCTATTTCCAGGTAGTAGGTGGTTTCGGAAGTGGGTTTTGTTGCGAAGTCTGACCACTGAATGGTTTCGCTGTAGTAATCCCCGTAAGTGCTCTCATTGGCATCCACATCATGGCATCCATTCACGGTTCCCGTGTCATAGTAACAGCCGTTGGTGCTGTAGTCGCATGTGCCTGTCCCAGAACCATCATCATCTATGCGCCAGCGATGCTTTCCGGTGCTGGAATATGTGTCGGGGACCTCGTCGGCAACTTCCCAGTATGCCGTTATGGTCATGAACTCGTCGCTCGAGTCGCTCTGCGACAGTGTGCAGTCCGCTATGTACGGGCCGTTCCAGCCGTAGTCCCTGCACTGGTAGCCAAGGTTCTGGTTTGCCGGGCCGTTTCCATAGTCGTTCCACATGGCGTTTCCGGTGCAGCTTTCCTTGTCATAGGTTGTGGCTGCTTCCCCACTGCCGTAGGGGTATTCACTCCCCACACCGTCGCAGTCGTCAGGCGTGTTGCCCGCCGTTATCTGGTGCCTCCAGGTGTCCGTGGGTGTGTCGTCGCAGTACCAGCCGTCCCTGCGGGTGCAGGCGCCGTCAATGATCTCACCGGTGGCACCACAGCCGCTTATGCACCCGTAGATTTGCCCGTCAAGGCAGAGGAACTTTCCAGTCGTGTCGGTTGCATTGTTCTCCACAACCTCACCATTTATGCAGCAGGAGTTTCCGGCCCCCGGGTTTTCATAGTCGTCACTCGCCCCGTCATCCCCGCAGCACTTGCTGGCCAGCCAGGAGCCGCCGCAGCCTAGGCAGTAGTCCGAAGCATCGTCCGGGTCGAAGGACACCTGAGTGGTTGAGGTTCCGTCTATATTCGCATATGTGGTGTCATTTGCTATGCAGTAAATGGTGTTTGTCCCGCCGCTGCAACTCGGGTTGTTTATATTGCAGCTCTTCCCTGTTCCCGGGGCACCTGTGTACTGGCAGTAGTCCCCCGTGGTGTCAGGGGTTGGATCATTGAGTTCGCAGGTCATCTGAACGTTGCGTGTATCATGAGAACAGTATTGCAAATCAACACTTGGAGTCAGGACATCTGTTGACCCGGATACTGAGGGATTCGAGAGAGTTATCTCATCCACCATTATTGCCCCTGTCCATTTGCCTCCATAGGTTTCTGTCCATTCTTTTGCTTCAACTCCAACCTTTTGTTTCCCACAGGTCACCAGATTAAGAGAGCATGAATACTCATTATTGTTCGTGCCGGTCAAATCAACATTAGCGGTGTATTCCTCATCAGGGAGGGGTGCGGAATAGGAATTTCCTCCGTAATTGACTTCACCAACCCAGAAGTAGTCCTGACCGGAAAGGCTTATGGAATACGGGTCACTTTCGTCCCCGAGCGCAGTCCCGCTTGGGCATTCCACGTATATCCGTATGTCATCTGAGTTGTCGTTGGGTGTTGTTCCACCGGAGGATGTTATCGCGTTGGTTATGGTTATGGTCCCGCCATACTGCCCCGAGACTGCGAACGAATCCCCGTTCGTGCAGCTGCTGGTCTCCCAGCTACCTCCCGGGCAGCACCACACGGTCTTGTCGGCACCGTCCACACCATGATACCAGCCGCAGTTGTGGTGGTAGAACGAGTAGTCACCGCTGCCGTCCCGGTCTCTCAGATAGCAGTTGTTGGGCAGGGTTATGGTTGAGGTTATGGTCCCGCTCTGGCCCGAGGTGCTTGACGTGCCCTCGTAAATGAAGAAGTATGCCCAGTAATTGTCCCAGCTGTAGACGCCGCGGAGCGAGAAAGACAGCCCGTCATCGCTGGTGACCGAGTGATACCAGTCATCATCCCTTATGCGGCAGTCCAGCTCGAGGAAATTATCCTGAGGTGGGGAGCTGTCATACCTGTCCGTTATTGTTCCACTGTAGGATATTTGGGACCCTCTCTGGTAATTGTCACTCAAGGAGCTCATGGTTATATCCTCAAACTCGTCAATGATTTCCAGGCAATACGGGTCCGAGTTCAACCCATTTGCGTCGGTGTAGTTGGCGCATATCTGGTATTTCCCGTAGGGCCATGCCATGTCTTCATAATAGACTCTCATGTAATTCCCGTTATCATAGGGATCGCGCGACCTGATGTTGTAGGGGTTTCCAGTGTCGCAATCCCTGTATTGGTCATCATAATATGTGGTCCCAGAGGATGGCTCGAGGTCCCCGTAGTCCTTGACAACACCGTCAGTGCAGGTGCCACGATTTCCTATTGTGGCGGGGGTGCATCCGGTGAACTGGTCATCATCCTGACAGTATGTGACCTTGTAGTCTCCTTCTCCCGAGGAGGTTGGTGAGGTTACCTGGGCCACTTGAGCCTCCGTCTGGTAATTCACGTAGTAGATGGTGCAGTCCACATACTGCGGCCAGTACTTGTAGTGACTGGGGTGCCCATCATAGTTGTAGACGGCGGAGCAGCTGGTAATCTTTGTTTCCACCCACTGTCCGCTTTTGCAACCTTCTTTGTTGCCGTCTCCATCCGTGTCCCCCCTGTTGCTTCTGGATTCCCAGCTACCCGAGTTACAGTAGAGCACCGTATCTCCGCTACAGGCATACGAGCCGCTGTTGTAGCAGGTTCCGCTGAGGACACAGTCAGTGGAAGCGTCGCAGCAGGCCTCGTCTCCGGGATCAGATGTGCATCCGGATGTGCACACACGGGTTCTGGGAACCTCTCCGGAATCATCTCCACAACATCTTGATGAGGAGGTGATCCAGGTCCCACAGCTCGCCGGGCAGTATGCTGAAGATTCGTCAGGGTCCTCCCACGTCCCCGCGTTGCAGTAGGAATTCCCAAACACCGAAGAGCCATGACACGCGCCAGAGCTCTGGCAGTTTCCGTTCTGGTCCACACAGTCAGTGGAGGCGTCGCAGCAGGCGGTTGTGTCTGATCCGCAGCTCCCCTGAGCAGAACTGTCAGTGCATGTCCTGTAATTTTCTCCAGAATCATCCCCACAGCAAGCACTCCCCGCCACTTCGCCACCTATTGCCCACCTCCCCGACCCTACTATAGCATCACAAGCGGTCTGTCCCGAATCCCCGCCGACCCAGCTCCCACTGGAGCAATACCCCTTATTTGGTACTGTCCCGTATGTAGCCC
>CAYVAH010000021.1:5463-7265 GCA_964449215.1 Candidatus Undinarchaeota archaeon
ACCCAGCTCCCACTGGAGCAATACCCCTTATTTGGTACTGTCCCGTATGTAGCCCCATTAATATAGCAGGTATTAGCCTCTACACAATTCGTGCTGGCACCGCAGCAGGCATCCGTTCCATCGTCGAATTGCGAGGGCGCATCTGTCCCCCGCGTCTCGACTATTCTGTATTCCCCACTATCATCCCCACAGCATCTTGATGAGGAGCTGATCCAGGTTCCACAGCTCGCCGGGCAGTATGCCGAGGATTCGTCAGGGTCCTGCCAAGTCCCGGAGGCGCAGTAGGCGTTACTGAAGACTGATGAGCCATAGCAGGCTCCGGAGGCGCGGCAGTTTCCATTCTGGTCCACACAGTCAGTGGAGGCGTCGCAGCAGGCGGTTGTGTCTGATCCGCAGTCTCCCTGAAATGGACTACTATCGGTGCAGGCTACGTAATTTTCTCCAGGATCATCCCCACAGCAGCTTGGACTCAGTCCAGTTTCAAAATCATCTTCCCAGACCTTATCGTAACACTCACAATCGTCCCGGTCAGCGTCCCAGTTGACGTTGTATATTTCAATCTCAGTGGTTTCTGAAACTTCACACATATATCTATGGGGACTGTCACAGTTCCAGCAATTAATACAGTATCCCGGGGTTCCAGAGCAGGTACACCCCCCTTCAGAGGGACAATCGAGTGAGGAAGCGCACATAAGTGCGTACCCGGGGTCGCAACTGCTGCTTTTTGAGCAATACCGTGTGTGAACTGTCACCCTTGCTTTCCAGCTCCCTTCTTCATCACAGTGACTTAATGGGGCTTGTGCACTTGGTGATTCCCAAGAAGAATATTCGTAGTTGCAGGTGCTTTTAAGGTTTTGTGGTTCTATCTGGTTGTAGCAGTCCGAGCTGCAGCAGGTGCCCTGGCTGCAACCCGTGCAGGTCATGGTTGTTGAGGACAATCTTGTATCCCCGCTTGGGTCCTTTATGATGATGGTCGAATATTCCCTTGCACAGACTGCAGAAATGAACAAAAAAAGGATTAGCGCATGACTTAACCTCATTAAGATTGTGTAAATAACCACATATTTTAAATTGACGGTTCTTTTGTTTCCATGAAAAAAATGGATGTTTTGATTGCGCTGGTGGTTGTGGTTTCTGTGGTCCTCTACTTCCTGGAGCCAAAAGACATCCACTATGGGGATGCCTGGCCTTCCGGCTTGAAGCTCTATGAGGGGAATGTCATTGCAGGCGGGAGGGAAGGAATGGCAGAGCTCGAGTTCACAAACAACCGAAGCGGGGTGGTGACATGCAACGTCACAGTCGAGGTTCGCCAGTTCAGGCTCTGGACGCGGTACTGGAACTCCACCATCATGTCCTTTCCCCCGGGTGTGAGCCGAACGAATCTTTCAATATTCCTGCCCAACGGCAGGAACAAGGTGGTTGTGGATGCGAAGTGCTGACCCCTTGTTCTTCCCGTCCGTGCTTCTCTTCTCCTTGGCTGCATCATATACGGATATCCGGTTGCACAGGGTGCCGAACTCCCTGATTCTCCGCATCCTGGTGGTCTCGCTGTTTTTGAACCTACTCTATTTCATTGATACAGGGGAGGGACTTTTGGTTTACCTGGCCTTCGTGGCGGTTTCTGCCCTGGCGTCCCTGGTCCTCTACTTGGTGGATTTCTGGAAGCCGGGGGATGTGAAGTTCTACACAGCGCTCAGCACGTTGGTTCACCCAACGGAGTTTTCACAGTTCCTCCTGCCGCTTCTTGGTTTCCTCCTCCTTTCAATAGCCGCGACCATTGTGGAGGCGGCAGTCACGAGAAA
>CAYVAH010000021.1:7365-10653 GCA_964449215.1 Candidatus Undinarchaeota archaeon
GTTCCTTTCATTTCCGCAAGTTTTATTTACCTTCTCGCCTCCGGTAAGATATGACTCTTGATTTCATAAAGGTTGGAAAGGGCAAGGTTGTTGTGGAGATAAATGCCAAGGTTTTTCCCATAGACCTCATATATGAGGCTTCATATGCCATAATGGATCGCGCTCACGTGGTGCTTGACGGCTCCCCGAACGACAAGGTCAAGGCGATTCTTGAGCCGAGGAAGTTTAAAGGGGATCTTGCGGAGCTCGGGAGGATATTCTATGACGAGCTTATCACGGCGGCCTTCCAGACTGTCCAGTTTGTGCGGAACAAGGAGATGCGTGAGGCTCTGATGCGGAGCATCTCTCAGGAAGTTGAGGAAGTTATTGAGGACGAGGAGTTTGACGAAAAGGACATAGCGACCCTCTGGGAGGACAAGTTCGGCGGCAAGGATTGAGGGGATGTAATTGATGGGCCCCCTGAAGCGGGAAGGATACGTGGTGCTGCCTTTCAGGTTCGGCAAGCTCGGGGACAAGTTCCTGGTGACAACTGACACAGGGGGTTGGGCCTTGTTGACGGGGAAGGAGCTCCAGCTGTTGAGGTCCCGCCGGGTTGAAGAGGACCCGAGGCTATTCGCGGCGCTCAAGGAAGCAGGTCTGGTGGTGACCAAGGGGAATTTTTCACAGGTGAAGGAAAGGTTGAAGAAGAGGTTTTGGTATCTGAGCAATGGCACCTCCCTGCACGTTGTGGCTGTCACCAATGACTGTAACTTCGCTTGCAAGTATTGCTATGCGAATGTGGGAAACAGGGATTACATGACCCCCGAGACCGCCCGTAAGGTTGTGGATTTCATAATGCAGTCCCCTGCGAAGTCCCTGGTGATAGAGTTCAGCGGCGGAGACCCTCTGATGAATTTCGATGCCATAAAGGCAGCGGTGGAGAGGGCCAAGGAGTATCAGGAAAAAAAGAAGATAGCGATAGCGGTTGTCCAGAACGGGTCAAACTGGGACAGAGAAAAGGCTCTCTATTGTATAGAAAATCACATAGGTGTTTGTTTTTCCCTGGACGGCCCGGAGGACCTTCACAATCTCCACCGCCCGTACCGGACAGGCGGTGGAACCTACAAGGATGTGGTGAAGTGGATTGACAGGTTCCGGAGATGGGGTCATGGAAACTTGCACGCTTTGCCTGTCATAACCCGCCACTCCCTCCGCAGGGGACGGGAGATTGTGGATGAATACCTGTCCCACGGAATAAGGAGGATAAGGTTCAAGTATATCGGGTATTTTGGCAGGGCACCGGCCCTGTGGAAAGAACTCGGTTACACTCCCGAGGAATTTGTCCGTGCCTGGAAGGATGTTATTGAATACATATACGAACTGAACAGCAGGGGTGTGTTCATGGTGGAGAATATGGCCCAGATAATGGCTCGCAAGCTTTTCAATCAGGTGGACCCTGGATACTGTGAGCTTCAGATGCCCTGCGGTGCCGGATTGAACCAGCTCGCCTATTCACCCGATGGTTCTGTTTACACCTGTGATGAGGGGAGGATGTTTGAAGAGTTCAAGATAGGTGAGGTGAAACAGCCCTACAGTCAGGTGATGAAGAACTCAACGCTCAGGGAGATGATTCTTGCTTCGAGTGGTCTGTTCGACCTCTGTGACCACTGCGAGCTCAAGCCCTTCTGCGGGGTCTGTCCAGTGGAGTCGTATCGGTTGCACGGGAAGTTTCACGGAAAAATTATGTTTGACAGGAGGCACAAGATACACGGTGCGATGCTCAGATACCTGATCAAGAGGTCCTCCGAGGATGCAGGCTTCAGAAAAATGCTCATTTCCTGGCTTGATGAGCGAAGGAGACCGTATTACTTTGGTGACGGTTAGAATTATATATCCCCGACATATTGGGTTTTGATGCCTCCAAAGAATTCCTTGAAGAAAAAGCTGAAAAATCTCATGAGGGACGAGTCGGCGTTTTTTGACAAGAACAAGCTTGTCACGGCGGCTTCGCTGGTATCTGCTGCTTCCCTTTCTATGCTGCCCTCATTGGCGTCTGCCCCGACTGTGCAGTATGTTGGTGGTAAGGTCACTGCCAGCCACTCTTCACATGGTTCTCACACTTCTCACGGCTCCCACGCCACTCACTCCACCCACTCCTCCCACGCCTCCCACGGCTCCCACAGCTCCCACGGCTCCCACGGCTCCCACGGCTCCCACGGCTCCCACGGCAGTGGTGGCTGTCCTTTTGTGAGTGTCTGGAATGGCAAAGAATTTGTGCTTGACAACAACCTGCTTCCCCTTTCTGAGCTCACCCCCGGTGAAGTTGTGGAGGACCTCTACGTTTTGGAGAAGGCAGGTTCCGGCAAGGAAGTGCTGCTCAAGATTGAGGAGTTTGAGAATGAGCATTCCTTTTTCGAGGAGTTTGAGCTGCTCAAGGCTTACCCCCGGGAGGGGGCGAGGATTGCAGTTTCGAATGGGCGTCTTGTCGAATACAGGGTGCTGGGTCTCCTGAGTGATGCCAAGTGCGGTGGGAAGTCCTTCAAGGAGGAGCTTTCGTCCCTTGATGACAGCAGGGTCTTTGAGGGTGCTCCTGGGGCCGAGCTGCAGTTGTCCTTTGGGATTCCGGAGGGGATCGACCGTTCGAAGCTCCGGCTGGTGTTGCGGTCCGGGCTCAGGGGGACACGTGCAATTGCAAATCCCTTTGAGGCCAGGGTGAAGCGAAGCCTGAAGAGTGCTTTCAAGAAGGGTCTTGTTGTCGGGGGAGTGGCTGCCGCCCTTTCGGAACCAGGGTTTGCTGCAACTCTTAAGAGTATACTAATAAATGTCTCTTCCCCTTCTGGAGAAGAGGTCCTCCAGGTGATTCACCCGAGAGAAAGGGAATCATTCAACGAGCTGGTGGACATCTCGGAGTTTGCCGGCGCCTCTGGAGACCTTCTGGAGCTGGAGCTTGGGTTCACGAGCAGGCATACCCTGACATTCGCGGCTCTGGTTGAGGAGCTGGGTCCCGCAAAGGTTGAAAAGCTTGAGCTTGTTGAACTGGAGCACTCCTCAAGGGACTACGGACGCCTTGACCTTGGCGAGAAGGTGCTGGAACTATTGCCCGGAGAAAATATGCTTCTCAAGTTCAAGGGTTCAAAGCCAGGGGGAACTTTGGTGCTCAGGTCGAGGGGATACTATGTTTCTCTCAAATAAAAAGTTAATTGTGGTTCTTGTTGCCGTTGTTTTGGCTTTCTTTGCCTGGGGGACTTTTCAGGGCTACCAGGAAAAAGGGCTGAAGGAGAAGTTCTGTGACTTCACACCGAAGGAGAA
>CAYVAH010000021.1:10753-12157 GCA_964449215.1 Candidatus Undinarchaeota archaeon
GAGGTTCACGGAGCGGATGGTGGATGCGGGAATGAACGAGTTCTCCCCGGCACTGAACGGGCACATACCCGCGCTTCATGACTATCTTTCCAGCGTGCCAGGGGCCTGGAAGCAGACAACTGCCGGAATAAGGAATGTCCGCGAGTACCCCGTCCGGATAATTACCAACACGGTGGTGTCCAAGCCGAACTATCGCTTTCTGGACAGGATTGCAGAACTTCTTGTCAGGCTTGGTGTGGACCAGTTCCAGCTGGCGTTTGCCCACCCGGCGGGGAGGGCATGGGAAAACTTTGATTCAATTGTGCCTCACATATCCCTGGCGGCGCCCCACATACATAGGGGGCTTCAGGTTGGTATTGATTCCGGTGTGAAGGTGATGGCGGAGGCAATGCCTTTCTGCCTTATGAAAGGCTATGAGAACTACGTCTCGGAGCTTTACATTCCCCCTTCAGACGTGTATGAGAAGGGCTTCCGCGTGAAAGAATGGGAAAAATGGAGGGTGACTGAGGGAAAGTGGAAGGGAGAAAAATGCAAGGAGTGTGCCTTTTATGAGGTGTGTGAGGGGCCCTGGAAGGAATATGTGCTAAAAAGGGGCTCGTGGGAGTTCGTTCCAGTTCCTGGAAAAATGCCGGACCTCAGGATTCAATAGTCTTTATCACCTCTGCTATAAATCCGAGGCATTTTTCACCGCTGAAGTTCAGGGTATCACAGTTTGCACCGTAGGCGTATAATTTTCCCTCCGTTCCGTTTTTGGGTGCTATGGAAGCGGACTTCGGACAGACGTCAACAAAAACACTTCCTTCCCCACTCTCCGGGAAAAAGAACAGTCTCAAACATTTTTCCGGGAGCTGCATACTGAAGATGAAATTCATGTCTCCCACCTGCTGGTTAACAGACAGTTTGGAGAGGGCTGTCGTGGCATCCTCCGGGTCGAGCTGGCTGACTTCTCCGTTTCCCCAGTTGCCGGCAAGGTATCCAACCCCAGCCGAGACAAGAACCACGACGACAAGCAGCAGGGGTTTCCACAGCGCGGATTTTTCCACATAAACTTATATTGATGGTTCTAATAACCTTTTCGATGAAGATTGCTTACGTTGAAATAACTCAGGACTGCAATTTAGGGTGCATTTTTTGTTCTGTGGGAAGGCGTGAAAAAGTTGTTCACAACATGCGCGAGCTTGAAGACTTCCTGAAGAAGCAGAAGGAAAAGGGCTTTGGAAAGGTTTTGATAACTGGCGGGGAGCCTTTGGTGAGTCAGGAGCTGGAACGGCTGGTCCGGTATGCGCGGAGTCTCGGCTTCAAGGAAGTTTCCATCCAGACCAACGGGACCCTGATGAGCAAGAAGAAAGCGAGGTCCTTGAAAGAAGCGGGTGTTGACCAAGCAATATTTTCCATACACTCCCA
>CAYVAH010000021.1:12257-13894 GCA_964449215.1 Candidatus Undinarchaeota archaeon
TCACGTGAAAACTTACTTTGAAAGGGAATATGTTCATGGTGAAGCCTGTTCACAGTGCTGGTTGAAGGCAGTGTGCCCGGGCGTGAAAGACGGATATGCAGAGCTCTACGGCACGGATGAGCTCTACCCCATTTTCATTAGGCCGGAGGCGATTATCAACAGAGCGGGTGAAGACTGATGGAGAAAAGATTCCTCAGGAAGGCCATCGTGCTTACTGGCTTCGGCTGCAACAGCAACTGTGTGTTCTGCCTTCAGGACACCCGCGAGCCGTCCTTCTTCCCATCAGAGCGGATAGTGAAGGAGATAGTCACGAGACGGATGGAGGGGGCAAACTGGCTCGTGCTCACTGGTGGCGAAGCGTCCATTCATGAGGATTTCCTGAACTTTGTGGCTCTTGCAAAGAAACTTGGGTATGAGCGGATACAGACCGTTTCAAACGGTCGCATGTTCTCCTCCCGGAGGTTCACGAGGAAAGCGGCTGCTGCCGGGCTGACTGAAACCACAATAAGCTTCCACGGTCCCACCGCGGAGAAGCACGACGCCCTCACCCGCACCCCTGGAAGCTTTGATGAGGCTTCCCGCGGCGCGATTAATTGCAGGGATTCCGGTATAAAGCTGAGTTTCAACACTGCGGTCAGCAGCCTGAACGTCCTTGACCTCCGCGACATAGTGAAATATATACACGAAGGGCTCGGCTTCGTTGGGTTCGACTATGACATAATAGGAACCGCCCCAAGCGGCAGGGCCTGGAAGCACAGGTTCCTTCCCCGGCACGAGGATGTCCGCAAGGGG
Organism: Candidatus Undinarchaeota archaeon; assembly: GCA_964449215.1. Classification (GTDB taxonomy): domain Archaea; phylum SpSt-1190; class SpSt-1190; order SpSt-1190; family SpSt-1190; genus CAYVAH01. Next base: position 13,050 of record CAYVAH010000021.1, read on the forward strand.
TTGCGAGGAGCGTTTGAGTATGCAGAGAAACACGGAATAGTCGTGTGGGTTACACGAACTCCAATACAGGACTTTCCTCCCGGCTATGAGTACCACAAGGAGCCCTGGGAGGTGATTACGCATGATACCCTCGCCATGTGGCCGATCATCTGGAGAAAAGAAAGGGTCTGCGACCCGCTGAGGTGCGAGTACTGTGAGGCCGCTCCTTTCTGCGAGCACATAAAAGAGCTGCTGTCCCGGATGGACGGGAAGCTTTCCTATGTTACCGGGAAACCAGTTCCAGAAAAGCTGGATGCAGTGGTGGAGGCTTCCAGCAGGTTTCTTGTCCCCGAGGTTGGGGATGCCCCCCTTGTGGAGAAGTATGGCTTCAAGCCCTTTATGAGGGTGGTGTTTGATGGCATAAGCCACACACTTGAGGCAGCTGTGGAGAAGATGCAGGCCGCGAAAGACGCGGGTGTCGAGGCAGAGCTGGAGTTTCATGTGAACAGGAGGAGCCTGAAGTTCCTTGATGAGCTGAAGGAATTCAAGCCTGTTCTTTCTCCCGCCAACCCTTACCCCTATGTGAAATACAGCTTCGACAACAGCAACCGGATTCATGACACCACAGGTGCGTTGATGAGTTTAGGTGAAATGAAATTGAGAGGGAAATGGAGAAACATGCCGCTCTGTATTGAGAAGGGAGAGGAAAAGGAATACTGGATAAACCTTGATGACTTCTCCCCCGGGATGAAGGTCAACCCCCGGAGCTTCGTGAACCGCCTTGTCGCTGATGTTCGTGTCTATCCCTGGGATTGCCGGAGCTGTTCCATGAAGCACAGGTGTCCTGGCTTCTTTGGGGACTACGT
>CAYVAH010000022.1:0-13519 GCA_964449215.1 Candidatus Undinarchaeota archaeon
GGGGATGCCAAGGAGAAATACGCAAAGGAGTTCGAGGATTCAATGATTCACGGGATTGGTGAGGGATACAAAACGGTTCTTGAATCCCGCAGTGCTAAAGACATACAAAAAGGTAAGTTTAAGATACTTGAAGAAAATTTACCTCCTTCGGGGTTTCCAGAAGTGACGGAGCTTGGAAAGGTATGGGGTGCACTCCTCTGTTCTTATAGATACTTCAGGGAAGACCTTGGTAAGAGTTTCAAGGGCGTGAAATATTACCCTGATGACCTCAAGAAGAAGCTTCCTGTTGCCAAGAATAGCTATCAGGGTGAATACGTTCTGAAATGGGAGAAAAATAATAAGGAATACGGTGCCCCCCTAGAAGGTATTGGTAGAATGTGGTATCGAGTGAAACTAATTAACAACGAGGAATTGGCGGAGATGTCAAAGAGTTTCTATCCTATATATACGGGAGAAAGAACAAAGGAACGTAAAAAGGCTCTCGAAGAGTTCCAAAAGGCGATCAAGGGTTACATCAAGGGTATTATTGAGGGGAAGATTTAACTCCTCTTTTTATTTTTACCACCTGAGCAGGTGGGGCTTGAACTCCTTCAATGCCTCCCCCAGGGCCAGGGTGAACGGTTCTGGCCCGCATATGTATATGGCGTAGCCGGCGGGGTCCACGTGCTGCTCCACAAGCTCCCTGTTGATTCTCCCGCTGTGATAGCCTTCCCGTTCTTCCCTTGTGAGCGTTATTACCACCCTTGACCTTCTCAGGCGTTCCAGCTCCTCCCTGAAGCCAACCTCAGCGAGCCTGCGGGCGGAAATGAACAGCACCACTTCCTTGTCCAGTCCTTCCTCAACGGCCCTGACAAGGGCAACAAAGGCGGCCATACCCGAGCCACCGCTCAGGCAGAGCAGTTTCTTTTCCTCGAACCGCGCTTCCACAAACGGGCCCTTGACCTCCACTGGGTCCCCGACCCTGGCTCCCTTGAGCTTTCCACTCATCTCGCCTCCCGGCTTCATCCGGATGAACATCTCCAGCAGGTTTCCGGGCCGGTGGTTGCACACCGTGTAGGAGCGCTCTGTTCCGCGGTAGAGAAGGTTGATAAACTGTCCCGGGGCGAACTGCATGGGCTTCTCCAGTTTCACCCGGGCTTCCAGGGACTCATCACTGAGCCACTTAAGTTCCGCGAATCTTCCCTTCACAGCTTCCACATATAACAGGCCAGGGGCATACATAAAAGCTTTTAAGGCGAAGTTCCTGCCCCTTTAGTGCCATCCCAAAATAGTTACGTGGTGGTGGACTGGGACCACACCCTCACCGACCCGGGTCGGGTCCTCCACGAGAGCTGGGCCTCCAAGAGCCTGGGGAAGGTTGTGAGGGATGCCCCCCTGGTGAAGAAGCCATTTTTCGCTTTTCTGTACGGGGTGCTCAAGCTGGCGGAGCTTTACAGGTTGGATGGCAGTCCCGGGTCTTTTCCCATCCGTGCTGCCGAAGCGCTCTCCAGGTGCATAGACAGAAAGAACATGTATTTGTCCCCCGAAGAATTCAGGCCCAATGCCCCCGTGGTCGGGTTGCTGAAGGAGCTTAAGGGCCAGGGCTATGGTGTGGTGGTTCTGACTTCCTCTCCTTCTTTTGTGGTGGAGAGGTGGCTTGAGGACGCCGGTATTGAGGTGGATGCTGTGAAGGGTCTGGAGTTGCTTTTCAAGGATGGGAAGGTTGCCGGGATAGACCGGAGGGACAGGTATTCATCCATCATGGCTGGCGAAGGTGCCGGGGCGGCGAAGTCCTACTATGCTTCCCATCTGGTCAAGAACGGTTACAGGGTTGTGGGATCAGTGGGGAACTCGAAGGCTGACCTTGTTGCGCCGGTTAACCTCTACCTTCCCATCGGCGGTCGCCCCATGATTGTTTACAGGTGGGGGAGCCGTTATGTCCGGGACCTCAGGGAGTTTCTCAAGGAGCTGTCCAGGCATTCGCTCGAACAATATGCCACGGTCCCGAATGATTTTTAATGTGCTGTGTTCCTCAAAGCTATGGAACGGGCGGAATTCATAGTTGAAGCTGATGGGTGGAAAACATTTTACAGGATGAGATACGACGGCAAGAGGGAAAAGCTCCTCGCCTTCTCTTCACTGGTTGAGGGGACGACCCACAAAAAGGTCGGTGACCTGTTCCCGGAACTGAAGCCCTCCGTGGATGTCAGGGCCTTTGAGTCTCTGGCGAAGGAGGTCTCGAAGCTCGCCAAAAAGGTGGTGAAGGGTGCAGGTGTCAGCAAGGACTACTCCAAATTTGCGGAGATGTGGGCTGCCCGGGAGATACTGGCGGCTGCAGGGTTGAAGCTCGTTCCGGAAAGCAGGGACCTGAAAAAGATACTGAAAAAGATATAACTGGGTGTGACGGAGATTTACGTGTTCGAAACCATTGCAGTGGTCTCCCTGCTCTTCTTCGTCCTGGTTCTCTACATAATTGTGAGGCAGAATGCCTTCAGGTTCCTTTTCCAAATAGGATTGGCGCTCCTCCTGGCCTACATGTTCAAGCTCCTGGGGTATGCCGAGTTCTTTGCCTTCATAGGTGTTGGCATAACATTGAGCCTCGCATACTTCATGAAAAAATAGCTATTTTTTCTTCTTCTTTTTCTCGAGTGCGAGGGTTGAGTCTCCCATAAGCCCGCTCAGGTGGAGGGCTGCCGTTTCTTCCGCGCCTTTCTCAACTCCTCCCGGAAGCTTGGGGAACTTCATCGGGAAAACTATTTTGGTGCTTTCTCCCTTCGCCAGCTCCGGCAGTGCCTCCTTTATGTAGAGGTATTGCAGTGCCTTGTCGTCGAGCTTGCTCGCCGCCTCTGCCACGGCCTCTATGAGGGTGCGCTGTGCCCTTGCCTTGTATTGGGCGGCCGCCCACTCCTCCTTGGCCGTTCTGCGGAAGTGCATGGCCTTCTGTATTGGCTCAGGTATGCGAATGCGCTGGACTTCCACATCCACGACGGTGATCCCCCAGTCTTCCGTCATCGGTTCTATCTTCACCTTCACAATGTCATTCACCTTTTCAATCTCCGAGTAGAGCTCATTTAGGGTGAGGTTGCTGGCTATATCTCGCAGGGCAGCATAGACGTAGCCCATGACGGTCTCCTGAAAGTCCTTCACTGCCAGCACCGCCTTCTCGGGGTTCTTTATCTTGTAATAGACTATCATGTCTATATTCACGCGAATCTCGTCCGCCGTTATGACTTCCTGCGGGGGGATGTCCATTTTCTGCACACGGAGGTCAAGCTTTATTGCACTCTCAAAGAAGGGTATGACTATAATCCACCCGGGTCCGGCTATGCGGTGGAAATGTCCGAGGCGGAATATTGCCAGCCTTTCATATTCCTTTACCTCGTTTATCACGCCAACGGCGGTGAGTATCTGCAGCAGGATTACAAACCCCAAGGCCACCAGAATAATCTGGGCGTATTCCCTTGCTACAGGGACAAACCATAGCAGCAGGGTTGTGAGAATTATAACGAGAAGCACACTCTCCATCTCAGTGTGAATAACTTTCTGGACTTCATCGGAAGCCTTGCCCACACCAAAAATAGTAAGGGAAATATAAAAGACTTGTCTAACCCTTCTGTGGTGAAAATAGGGCTGGAAATGCACCAGCAGCTGGATACCGGGAAGCTCTTCTGCAGGTGCCCGTCCGAGCTCAGTGATGAGTATGATTTCAGTTTTACAAGGGTTCTCCGTCCCGTGGTCAGTGAGCTCGGGCGGGTTGACAGAGCCGCCCTGGTGGAGGCCCGCCGTGGCAGGAGAATAACGTATTTTGCCAGCACTCGCAATTCATGTGCTGTTGAGTGGGACGAGGAGCCGCCACACGAGCCGGATGCTGAAGCGATTGCTGTGGCGTCTCAGATAGCGAGGCTGATGAACGCCAAGCTCGTTGATGAAGTCCATTTTATGCGGAAGATTCTCATAGATGGTTCTGCCGTTACGGGTTTTCAGCGGACGGCTCTCATAGCAACAGATGGAGAGGTGGAGGGTGTGAAAATATCGACGGTATGCCTGGAGGAGGACTCCGCCCGGCCTGTTGCCGGGGGGTTCAACCTCGACCGCCTCGGGATACCGCTCGTTGAGGTGGCGACCGAGCCTTCCATGACGAGTGGGGAGGAGGCCAAGAAGGTGGCGAAGAAGCTAGGGACTATCTTCCGCATGGCCAAGGTCCGCAGGGGTCTCGGGACAATCAGGCAGGACCTCAACGTGTCAATACCGGGAGGTGCAAGAGTCGAGATAAAGGGGGTTCAGGAGCTCAACCTGATACCCACCATTGTGAAGTTTGAGGTCGCGAGGCAGGAGAGACTCCTCCAGTTGAGGGAGAGATTTTCTGCCAGGTTCAGCCGGATTGAAGATGTTACCGGACTGTTCAAGTCCTCAAAGAGCCGGGTATTCCGGGGAAAGAAGGTCTATGCTGCTGTGATGAGGGGAGCCTCCGGTCTTTTTGCAGAGAGGCTTCATGCCCGGAAGCACGTGGGAAAGGAGATAGCGGAATACGTGAAATCCTTTGGTTACGGGGGATTTACGCATTCTGATGAAAAGGGATTTGAGGCGTCAAAGCTGAGGAAAGCCCTGAGGGCACACAAAGATGACCTGATAATTCTCGCGGCGGGTGACAGGCGCATAATCGAGCTGGTGAAGGAAAGGGTCCGCCAGTTCTCTGCGGGGATTCCGGAGGATACGAGGCGTGCGAACCCCGATGGTTCCACGAGCTTCCTCCGTCCACTCCCAACCGGTGCCAGGATGTACCCCGAGACCGACATACCCCCGTTCCGTATGCCCGATGTCCGTCCCCTTGAGACCCCCGCCCAGAGGCTCGAGAAGCTGAAAAGACTTATGCCCCGTGAGATAGCGAAGAAGCTCTATCTCAGCCCGGATTATCATCTCTTTGAGGAACTTGGCGGGGAACCTGTGCTCGGGGTGGTCATAACGGAATACCTGCCGGCACTCCGCAGGAAGGGGTTCTCGCCCTCCAAAGAGCATATTGCAGAGATACTTGAACTCTACAGGTCGGGGAAACTGGCAAAGGATGCCCTGTTCGAGGCACTGAAAAGGAAGTGTTCCGGTGAAACGATAGACGCCCGCACGGTTGACCCCGGTGAAGTCAGGGAATTTGTGAGGAACCTCGTGCACGAGCGCAGGGACTATGTCCTTTCTTCTCCGAACCCGGTGAAGGGGTTGATGGGTCCAGTGATGAAAAAATACAGGGGGAAGCTCCCTGGCAAGTGGATTTCCCTGATAATCCGGGAGGAAATTGAAAAACTGAAATAGTCAGAATGGGTCGGCATCATCACCGTTCAGATACCCTAGGGTTCATCCCTTACAGGATTTCGGCAAACCATTATAACTTTACCCCTTTATTTGTTCCATGAAAAGAGTCTTCCGGTGGCTGAAGCTCATCCTTCCCCTTGCGGCGCTTGGTTATGCCGCTTACTGGGGCTACACCACCGGAGAACTTTTAAATGTGGTGAACTGGCTCCTTAGTCAGGATATAGTCCTGCTCACAGTAGTCGCGGTGGTTGCTCTGGTGACACTCGCCGCGATAATGGGTGGATGAGATGCCAAGGGAAAAAATGAAAACGGTCAAGCGTTTCGGTCCACGCTATGGTCTGAAGACCAGGCGGAGGCTCAATGAAATTGAAGGCAGCTACAGAGGGAAGAAGCTCCGCTGTTCCAAATGCGGTGCCATGAAACTCAAACGTGTTGCCGCCGGTATCTGGCAGTGCTTGAAGTGCAGAAATAAGTTCGCTTCGCATGCTTACAGGGTGGTTGAATGAGCACATACCGGTGTCTGAAATGCGGGAAAGTGGTCAATGTGGATCTGAGGTATGAGAAGGTGAGGTGTCCATTTTGCGGCTACAAGATACTGGTGAAGATGAGACCCCCTGTGATGAAACATTTGAAGGCACGTTGAAGCTGCCCGCCAGCCGGGAGGTTTACGAGGCACTGCTTCCGGAGGGTGTGCCGATGGAGTTCAACGGTTCGGAGATTCATGTTCGTTTCGGTTCGGGCAGCCTCAAGGGTTTGAAGGTTGCTCTGAACTCCTGGTTGAGGCTGTATGAGGCCCTTCGGGGCGTGGAAAAGGAGGGAAGGTAATGAAGGAAAAAATGAGCCCACAGCAGAAGTATGCACTTACGCAGATCAACATCTACCAGCAGCAGATACAGGTGCTGATAGCGCAAAGGCAGCAGCTGGAGTTGCAGTTGAAGGAAGTGGAAATTGCTCGAGAGGAGCTTGAGAAGGAGGAGGCAGAGGAAGTTTACAAGGCGATAGGTCCTGCCCTGATAAAGAAAAGGAAGGAGGCGGTGATAAAGGACCTGGAGGAAGCCGGGCAGAAGCTCGAGTCACGCATAAAAACTATAAAAACACAGGAAAAGAAGTTATCTGACAAGATAAAGGAACTCAGCTCTAAGCTGGAGGGGTGAGCATGGAAGAGCTTGACAGGGCGCTTGAGATTCTCGAGCGCATCGTGGAGGATGCCACCGTCCCGAAGAACATAAAGGAGGTTTGCAGGTCTTCCATAGAGCGCCTTAACAAGGGGGATGAGAAGCTTCACATCCGAATAGGCGCCGTGATAAATATGCTGGATGAGCTGAGTCAGGACCCGAACCTTCCTTTTCACACCCGGACCCAGATATGGGAGGTGGCTTCCCTCTTGGAGACTGCCTCCGGGAAATCCTCACCGTAACTGGAAATGTTAATATATCCCCCCTGCTAGTTTTTCAGGTGATTGAATGATAGGTGGCCTGTTCAAAAAAAGCAAGGGGGAAGAAGTTGTTGAGGCTCAGATTCAGAGGGAGGTCCAGCCAAGGTTGAAGCTCGGTCTTATGGTCATGGAGAGATATGCCGACCTGGAGAAGGTTCTTTCCCGTTTCAGGAAGGGAGACATTGTGATTCTTCTGAAGGTCGCCCCTCTCCGGAACAAGGACATGGGAGAGTTGAGGAAAGCGGTGGAGCGACTCAAGACCCATTGTAATGTCACCGGCTCGGACCTTGCGGCTCTTGATGACAACTGGATTGTGATTGTCCCGCCTGTGGTTGAGATAACGAAGTGAATTTCCACAGGAACAGGACCTGCCAGACATTTTGCTGGCGAAATCCAGGCGAATAGATGTAACAAACAACGAGAATTTTTTTAAACAGTTGAACCTACATTTCCCGTGGAACCTGAGTACCGTGTCCAGAATGTTGTCGTTACCGGCAAACTGGCGGACAAACTCAACCTTCTCGAAATATACGACAAGGTCCCCGGCAGTGTCTATGAACCGGGGAAGTTCCCGGCGCTGAGAATAAAGAAGTTCGGCGTGGGCTTCCTGCTCTACAGCTCCGGGAACTTTGTTTGTAGTGGCGCGCGGAGTACGGAGCTCGCCAAGGAGAAGGTGGACGAGCTCGTGAAGTTGCTGAATGACGGGGGAGTGAAGGTCAAGTGTGGCAGCATTGAGATCCGGAACATAGTGGTGAGTGTTGACCTCAACAAGAACCTCCGGTTGCACGAGCTTGCCTATGCCATACCTGACTCCGAGTACGACCCAGAAGCCTTCCCCGGAATGAAGCTCCGGAAGGGTTCCACGAGGATTCTGATATTCCGGACTGGCAAGGCTATAATCCCGGGCCTGCGAACCATAGAGGAAATCAAGAATACCATAAGCTGGCTGCAGGAGACAATCGACTCGGCCGAAGAGGAGATAAAGACATTCAAGAAGCCGGGTTACTGATTGTGGCTGTACACAACGATATGCACTTGGCTCCTGGTGCAGGGAATCTTCACGGGGTGCTTCAAGTCGCTTGCGTTCACTTTTGCGACCCCTACGGGTTTCAGCTCTTTATCGAATACCTCCACATACCCTTCATCCTTTATCCTGAATTCAATCTTTTCCTTGTAGGGCAGAATGCGGGGAGGACATCCGTATTCGATTTTCCCGTTCCTGCACTCCATCAGAGCCTCCAGTATCGCTTCTTCTGGCGAACGGGTCAGCCGGCGGTTCCCTGAAAACCAATAATTCCCTTTGAGTTCCCGGAGCTCCTCCGGTTCGAGGTACCGATTCACCTCACACACACCCCTCGCTCAATATAATCTTTACGCAAGTTCCGGCACGAACTTCTTCACTCTGTCCTTTGCCTTCTCCCTTTCTTTCTGGTGCTTCTCGAGCATTTCCCAGACTTCCTCGAGCAGGACCCTCTTGCTCTCTCCACAGAGTATCTCCCCGGCTCCACATTTGCGGACTATTTCGTGGTTCTGGAAGAAGACCCTGTGGTAATTGCACACAACGCACACGTCGGTCCTTCCCCCAAGTCTGCGATGCTCTTCGGCGGTGTCCCTCCCGCCGGTGAAGGCGTTCCATATTTTCTTTTTGACCTCCTCCCTGGTGTCGGTGGTGAATATCGAGGTTTCGGGTTTTGAGGAGCTCATCTTCGTTCCGGTCAATCCCGGAATGAACTTGCTCAGTATGTCCCCCGGCTTCTTCAGCCCTATTTTTCCTGCCACGTCACGCGTTAGCTTGACGAACACATCCTGATCCACCCCTATTGGAACCAGGACGGGGAGTCCCCTGCTCTTTGTGGGGTAGAGGATGTGGGCGGCCTGCATGGCAGGGTAGAACTGCAGACCAATGTTGGTTTCTCCCGTGAACCCCATGGCTGCCCTCACGGTGCTTGCGGTCATACGCGCCGAGATTTCCACGGCCAGGTTATACACTTCCTGCTTCATGTTGACCATGTCCAGTGCAATTTCCGTTTTTCGGGGGTCAAACCCTATGGCTATGATGTCCAGCAGGTTTTCATAGTCCATCTTGAGCACGTGCTCCGCTGAGAACCCCCGGGCGAGGAGCTTCTCATCATCGCTGAAGGGAATAAACACAAAGGCCCCGAACTTGTCCTGCAGGAATTTTATGAACCTGAAGAGCATGAGGTGGCCTATATGCATTTTCATACTTGGGCCGCGCCCGCTAACTATTGCGAACTTTCCTTCGATTATTTTGTCAAGGTCCCTGTGGGCAAAAAAGAGTTCTGGCACGAGGGGATGCCCTATCTTCCTTGCCAGCCTGTCATCTATGAGGCTGGCACCAAACTCCTTGATGAGTTTATCGTAGTCAACATCCCCCTCCACGTTGTAGGCGTCCATGGAGACCACAGGGGTGGAGGTTTATCAGTTTTCCGGCTTTGGAAAACGTTAATTAAGGGGCATGGCAGTTCTTTAGGTGCTCCGGACTCATACCTGCGGGGAATTGAGGAAAAAACATAAGGGGAAAAAGGTTGTCCTTGCGGGATGGGCGCACAACATCCGCGTTTTTGGCAACAAGGCTTTTGTGGACCTCCGCGACAGATATGGTCTGGTCCAGCTGGTTCTGGACAGGAGATTCAAAAACATATACTCAGGGCTCACCAGAGAGTCCGTGCTCGTGGCTTCCGGCAAGGTCAGGGTGAGGAAGGAGCCGAATCCAAAGATAGAGACCGGCGAGGTGGAGGTGGTGGTGGATACCCTGGCGCTGGTCTCGAAGGCCAAACCGCTCCCGTTTGAAATTTTCAATCCGGATGTTGACACCACCGAAGAGACGAGGCTCAAATACAGGTATCTTGACCTGCGGAGGGCCGAGATGCTCCGGATGCTTGAGTTCCGGTTCAAGGCTGAGATGGTGGTCCGGGAGTATTTCTCGCTCAAGAACTTTGTTGAGGTGGAGACACCGCTGCTGAGTCGTCCGACCCCCGAGGGTGCCCGGGATTTTCTGGTGCCAACCCGTAACAAGGGTCTTTTCTGGGCTCTTCCTCAGAGTCCCCAGCAGTACAAGCAGCTCCTGATGGTTGCCGGTCTGGACAAGTATTTTCAGATTGTCCGCTGTTTCAGGGACGAGGACCTCCGCAAGGACAGGCAGTACGAGTTCACTCAGGTGGATGTTGAGATGAGCTTCGTCACAGAGGAGGACATTATGAGGGTCACGGAGGGTATGGTAAGTGTTCTCTACTCCCAGATGCTTGGCATAAAGCTGGCCAAGCCTTTTCCGCGGCTGGCCTGGAGGGAGGCCATGGATACCTATGGTTCCGACAAGCCCGATACGAGGTTTGACCTGAAGCTTGAGGACTACACCGAAGACTTTAGGGGGTCGGGCTTCCTGGTGTTTGAAAGGGAAATTGAAAAAGGAGGTGTGGTGAAGGCAGTGATGGTTCCTGGGCTTCTCAGCCGATCCGAGATTGAAAGTTTTGAGAGAGTCGCGAAGCGGGGTGGCTTCCCCGGACTGTTGTGGGTGAAGTCCTCGAAGGAGCTTTCGGGTCCTCTTGCCAGCAGGCTTCCCGAAAAGCTCCAGAAAAAGCTTGTGAGGAAAAACGGGGTCTTTCTCTTCCTCGCCGGTCCCTGGCAGAAGGTCTGCACGACCCTCGGCAACATAAGGCTGGCGGCTGCGGAGAAGCTTGGGCTCCGGAAGGGGCTTTCAGTGCTGTGGGTGACTGACTTTCCCCTGTTTGAATGGAGTGACACCGAAGGTCGCATCCAGGCGATGCATCACCCCTTCACTTCACCGAAGAAGGGCTATGAGTCCGAAATCAATCCGGACACCCCTGCTGAAAGATTGCTTGAGATACCATCCAGGGCTTATGACCTTGTGATAAATGGCGTGGAGGTTGGCGGCGGGAGCATACGTATAACTGACAGCTCCTTGCAGGAAAGGATGTTTGGGGTTCTGGGGATAAGCGAGGAGGAGGCCCGGGAAAAGTTTGGCATGCTCCTCCGGGCTTTTGATTATGGTGTTCCGCCACACGGGGGAATAGCGATTGGCTTCGACCGCCTGCTCCAGGTGATGCTCGGGAAACGGAGTCTCCGTGATGTAATTGCCTTTCCGAAGAGCAAGTCGGGACGTGCCCTTATGGAAGGTGCTCCGGCCCGTCCGGATGAGGAAGCCCTTGAGGAGCTTGGGATAAAAGTGGAAAAAGATTAAAAGCTCCCTGCCGGAGCAGTGGGTGATGGATGTAGTCTTTCTTGGCACGGGGGCTATGAAACCCACACCCAGGAGGTTTCCCAGTTCCCTGATGCTGAGGCACAAGGGAGAAATTATAATGTTCGATGCCGGGGAGGGGATACAAGTCCGCGTGTCCCAGAGCGGTTTTTCCCCCATGAAGGTGAACAAGATATTCATAACGCATTTCCACGGTGACCACTTCTATGGTCTGCCGGGCATGATATTTACGATGTCACAGGCGGAGCGGACGGAAGAGCTGGTGATATACGGGCCGGAGGAATCTGAGAGTTTTGTTCACCGGATACTTTCCCTTGGATATGGCAGGATAACCTTTCCCATTCACGTGGAGGAGCTGAAGCCGGGATCCGTTGTTCAGGGGGATGGTTATTCAGTCACGGCTTTTGAGACTGATCACGGGCCGCCCGGTCTCGGTTATGTTTTCAGGGAAGATGACAGCTTCAACGTGGATGTTGAAAAGATGAAGAAGTTCGGGTTCAAACCGGACCCGAAGTTCAAGCTTTTGAAGCAGGGTAAGACGGTTGAGCTTGGCGGGCATTTGCTGAAGCCGGAGGAGTGGTTGATCCCCGCTCCCGGGGACTCATTGGCATACACGGGTGACACCCGGTACAGCAAGGCCGTTGTGAGGGCTGTCAGGGGGGTGACCGTGCTCGTTCACGAGGCAACTCACCTCAGCGAGGACTCGAAGGACTTCAGGGAGCACAGCTCTGCCAAGGAGGCTGCAAGAGCTGCCAAGGAAGCGGAGGTGGGGTATCTGTTCCTCACCCACATCTCTCCGAGATACAAGGATGCTACTCCTCTCCTTGAGGAGGCCCGGGAAGTTTTTCCACGGACCTATCTGCCTAAGGACCTTGACAGGGTGAGCATAAAAAAGGGTGAAGTGAGGTTTCTCAAATGAAGTGGAGCAAGCTTCTGTACGATATTGCCTGGGCGTTTGCGGTTGCCATGATCCTCCGCCTGGTCTTCGGTGCCCTGCTCGGCACAAGCTTTCCCTTCGTTGCGGTGATGAGCAGCAGCATGACCCATGACGGTTATGCGATTCAGAATTATTATGTGTGGATGCAGGACCACGGATTCTCGAGAGAGCAGCTTCAGGGGTTTCCGTTCCCCAACGGTTTTGATAAGGGTGATGCCTTGATAATTGCCTCCCCGGAGAATGCAGGGGTAGGGGATGTTGTTGTGTATGTGAACCCGCATGTGGGATATGCCATAATTCACAGGGTGATAAATGTGACTGACTCCGGGTACGTAACCAAGGGGGACAGGAACCCCGCCCCTGACCCCTGGGTTGTCAGGAGGGAGTGGGTGAAGGGGAAGGCTGTTTTTCTCATCCCGCTCCTGGGATGGATCCATGTGCTCCCTTCGGACATACTCCGTTCCGTTGCTTCTCTGTTCAGCTAGATTCTGTCCTCCTTGAGTTTCAGTCCCTCGAAGTCCTTGAGGTTTCTATTTGTTATCAATGTTAATCCACGCCTTATGCACTGCGCCACCACCCGGGCTTCCTCCAGGGACACATTCTTTCCTGCTGCCTTCAGCTGCCCGAGAATCTCTCCCGCCTTTTCGGCGTCTTCCTTGGTGAACGGCAGAACGTTCAGGGAATCGAGCAGCCCCCTGAGCTCATGAGCCTTCAGGACTTTCTTTTCCACAAGAAATTCTTCCATTCCCACGAGCTGTGCCGCGGTGTTGGCCCCGGTGTAGAACTCCCTGTAAGCTTCTATCTTGGGGAGTATGTTTTTTCCGCCCTTGAGGAGCTCCATAATTGCTGTTATGTCAAAATAGGCGGCCTTTAGCAATTCTCAGCACCTCCGACAAGAACCTCTCAGCGTCCCTCGCTTCCCGTTCCTCGAGAATCCCGAAATACGTTCTGAGTCTCCTCCTCCGGGTTTCGATGCTGATCGTGGCGAGCTCCTCGAGAAGGTCCGAGAAGCTTCCATTCCCTTTCATCTCCTTGAGTTTCTCATAAATGCCTTCCCTTATCATAATATTCTTCATACAGATTGTTTGTCCATCAAATATTTATTTTTTTTGTTTTCTATACATTTAATTTGCGTTTTAGATACAGAGTAATATAAAGTAATACTCATTTATATACTGTGTAAATCCAAAAGTAAAAACTACATTCAGGGAGGGGGTTCGTCATTTATAAAGAAAACTGTGAAACGTTTTATACTTCAATCGACATTAAGTATCCTAGAGTGCCCGAGTAGGGTGCTCTAGACGAAGGACGAATAGGCAAATGCCGAACGAAAGGGAGGAAAAGCCTATAAACGAATGAAAAGGTGAAAAACTATGCAGGACCTAAAAGGAAAGATAAAGGTGGCGGCTGCTGCGATGGCCGGGAGCCTCATGTTTGGGGCTACAATGGCCGGAGCATTGGCTGCAGACCTTGGACAGCTACCTGCCCCGTTTGTTGTGAATAACAACATGGCGGGACAGATAGTGGTTGGTGCGAACGCGGCTGTGCCGGACGTTATCGCGGCGGCTCAGCTGGCAGCGGCTTTCGGTGAATACCTGGTGAGTGCAAGTGCTGGCGCAGGTGCTAC
>CAYVAH010000023.1:0-13467 GCA_964449215.1 Candidatus Undinarchaeota archaeon
ACCGTCTCCCCCATCCCCTCCCTCTGCCTGAAGAGTCCCCGAGAGACTGATGTTCCTGGCCACCAAGTGTATGTTCCCCCCGCCTCCACCCCCGCCTCCGTTACCACATTCAGTTAGTTTGCATGATCCATCAGTACCGTCCTCTCCATTGGCATAGATGTTCCCTGACACGTTGATCAATTCAAGCGCGTTGAAGGTTATTTTCCCACCGCCGTCGCCGCCGTTGCCACTGAAGAGCGCTGTTGATTTGCCGCCGCCACCGCTGTAATTGCCACCACAAAAAGTAACAGAAGCACCACCACCCGCATAATAACCACCTCTTGTTCCACCGCCATTGCCGCCAGCTATACCCAGACCATTACCACCACAACCCCCAACAGTGGCTCCGTTGGGATATTGGTCCACCGTCAGCGTCACGCCGGAATTCACCGTAAGGGACTTGAAATAATATGTGACGTTGTCGTTGAGGGTCTGCGAGGCATTCACCACGCAGTCACAGGAGGTGTATGAGCAAATGAACCCGGTGCAGGGATTCCCCTGTGTCGGGCATGTCCCCGAGGAGCCCGCGCCACACCACAGGTTGGCGGCGTCTATCCAGCGGAGCTTCGTGTATTTTTCCTGTCCTGCCGCCAGGGGACCGGCATTTATCTCCAGACGGACAGGGGTGTTGTTCTGGTAGGGTGTGGAGTTCAGGACCAGCCTGTAGGTGAGTCCGGGACTCCAGTCAAGGCGAAGCCACTGGTGCGTCCAGGCATCATATATCTTGTAAAATGGCTCGTCAAGACTGGTGAAATTCAGGCTCAGGGACTCGTTGAGCCAGTAGGTGGTGCCATTCACCAGAATGGTGTCATTCTCCTCGTGCATTCCTATCCGGATATTGTTGACGTGCCAGGCAAATCCCAGGTCATTCGGTATGTCTTCACTTCCGAGGTTCCTGACATATGGCATCACCGTGAGGTTGACATCATCAACCTTCAGGTGATATCTAAGCCCCAGGCGGACTGGCCTGCCCTTCACAACCACATCCCTGTAGCCAGTGATATTCACATAGGTGAGGTTGTCGGTGTCGTGGCTCCAGCTGAAGGGCAGTTCGTCGTTGCACTCATAGTGCCAGTCCCTCAGGTAGCCGGTGACGTTGAAGTTGTCCATACCGCAGCCTTCGTCGGTCTCGTTGGCATTGGAGTAGATGAGGACGCAGGTGTAATTGGAAATATAGGGAGTGACGTCAATCACCTTCCAGTGGTATTGCGCGTCGGTGCCGTTGCTGGAGTTGAATATGTTCGTCCAGTTCCCACCAAAAGGGCGGACATCCATAGCACAATATTCCCCCAGGTCCAGCCCGAAGCGCCTGCCGTAGAAGGAAACCCACACCCGGTCATAACCGGAGATGTCTCCGCAAACCATGAGCTCGTTGTTGCCGGCGCTGTCAGTAATGCGCAGGGAAGTGCCATCGTAGGCATAGGTGCCATCAATCCCCCGAATCATCCCGGAGCCGGGATAGCAGGAGTCCCAGCCACTGCTGTAGCTGCAATCCTCCGTGGTGGACCACGACTCGAAGTCGTCCTGGAACACCGATTCATTGGCACCAGAGCTCCTCCACCCCGCACAGAACACATTGTGCGTCCAGTACTGGTTGTAGTGGTTGGTGAACTGAATGCCCGAGGAGGCGTTGAAATAATACTCGTAGTGGCGGTTCCAGATTTTCCACACCTTCCCGCCATCAAGAGACTCGAAGCCAATGGGTGATGCAAAAGCCAACGAAAAGGTGAAAAGGAGCAGCAGGCCCATCAGCCGTGCCACAAATAAACAAAACTGGAAGTTATTTATACTTTAGTCAGTCTTTCTGTGGTGGGGAAACTCAGCAGCGTTTTCAGGGACCAGATGTTCGTCGCCCTGCTCTTGTTTCTGCTGTTTTCCTTTCTCGGTGCCGTGTTCTCTGGAAGCCTGAAGCTGAACGCCATAAACTTTGGAGAAGCAACCATACACGTGCCCTTGCCATCGCTTGATTACACGGTGAGCGGTGGCTGGGGGGAGTGGATAGGTATCCTCGCATCCTCGGCGACCCTGGCGGCTTTTCTCAGCACCTATCTTGGAAAGAGGCTGTTCATCACATACAAGGTTATCAATTACCCGGCGGACCACCTCAAGGTGCTCAGATCACTGAAAGGGCACCCGAAAACCCCCACAGAAGTTGCGGCGGAGTTTGATATCCCACCTTCTGTGGCGCAGAGAATAATGGAAGACCTTGCAAGGTCGGGTATGCTGGAAAAGATAGGGAGTGGTGAGAGGATGCTCTATTACTTTCCATTCGACAAGGAACTCGCCAAAAGAAGACTAACTTCCTGACCCGAAACCATAGACCACTTCTCCGGACCGGGCGGAGCGACCCCTGCCATCGACCTTCAGGTATGTCCTCTTACCGTGGTCATCGACCCCTGCCAGCAACCAGCCACGGGTAGGCATTCTGGAACAGCCTTCCCGGAACAGGCAGTATTCTTCAAAACTCAGTGGCACACCTTCCTCCAGCTCTTCACCGAATCCCCAGCTGCTCACGACACGCCCTGTTCTTTCAGTCACTTCAAACGGAACCGCCAGGGCACCCCCACCACTGCCGTAACCAATCACAAGAATCCTGTCACCTGGAGAGTAGCGCCCCCGCTCAAAACCCTTTTCCAGGGAGCTCACGAGAGCCACAAAAACGGAAGCTGTGTAGGAATTCCCGACCCGGGAAGGGTAATCCAGGGAATCAGCGAGCCTCTCACGGTCTTGCTCGCATATTCGCCCATGCCTCGCTGCAAACTCCTTCAGCCTGCCCTTTACCTTGCCATAGACTTCCCCGGCATCATCCTCAAACGACCTCACGGAGCGGACCAGCCGCTCCATCTCCATGCTTTCCCCGGAGTCCATCGCACGAAGATAGACCAGCGCATACTCCGCCATTTTCGGGTAGGGCACATGCAACACCACCCCCTTAAAGCTGTCCAGACTGACCGCCTCGAAGGGCTGCATACGCGATTTCAGGTCCTTGTAGGCCTCGCCAACATTTTTCAGGTATGAAAGAAAGGAGAACTTCCCATCAACCACGGGGTATTTTGAGGACACGAACTTATCCTTCACAGTCACCACCGGCTTGGAAAAGTCATATGTGTGGGAGCTTGAATAACCGAAAAGGTCATTTTCAACAACGAACTCCGGAACCCTCAGCAGGTCACCTTCTCCCACGGCTATGGCCGCGGCACCCGCACCAGCGGTGCCCTCCGCGGATGGGGAATCATACTCGGCGATATCCGCCGCGACCACAACAGCCCGTTTCCCCAGATAGTCCACGACCCTCGACAGGGCACCGAGACAGGCAAACTTCTCCTCCGAGACCTTGACATTATATGTCCGCTCATCCTCCTTGATGCGGTCACCACCGGAAAAAAGCAGGGAGAGTAGCGGCGACACGTCAGGCTTGGAGTCGTCCCCATCCCGGGTTTCGTGTCCCATTGAAAGATGCCTCACCTCCCGCATGTATTCGGGTCCAAGGGCGTCCCGGAGCTTTTCTCCAGCTTCCAGAGCCAGGCAGCTCTTGTCCTGGAACCCGCTGTTTGGCACCCTTCTGCTGAGGACCCCAAGACCTTTTTCCAGAAGTTCCGGGGGCAGGCCAGCACCTTTTGCAAACTCTCCGGAAGTTATATAAGTATCAGGAACGGAAAGTCTAATATCATCGACGCCTGCCATTCTATGAAGTCTTGCCGGGGGTATATATAGTATTCGATTTTTGACTATTTATATAACGTCAATTGTCTAAAGTATTCACTTCCAGGGGACAATGGCAGAAAGAATATTAATGGCCCTGACAGGAGCTTGGGTGAAGATTCTTTCCTGGAACGTCAACGGCTTCCGGGCCTGCGTGAAAAAGGGCTTTTATGAGTTCCTGCGCAAAGAAAACCCCGATGTGCTCTGCATACAGGAAACGAAACAGCAAGAAGTTCCCACACTCCCGGCGGAGTTCAACTACCGTGTGGTGTGGAACCCCGCAAAGCGCCCCGGTTACGCTGGAACAGCAGTCTTCACCAGGCTCACGCCAAAAAACGTAAAAAGGGGGATGGGCATTGAGAAATTCGACTCAGAGGGGCGGGTTATAACACTCGACCTCGGGAACTTTACGCTCGTAAACGCTTATTTTCCGCATTCACGACGGGGACTGGAACGGCTGGATTTCAAGCTGGAGTTCAACCGCGCCTTCGCCCGGTATGTGAAGCCAATGGGGAGGGTGGTAATCTGCGGGGACTTTAACGTTGCCCACAGGGAGATAGACATAGCGCGACCGAAGGACAATGAAAAGAACGCCGGCTTCACCCCCGAAGAAAGAAAATGGATGGACAGCTTCCTGGCGAAAGGATACGTGGACACATTCAGGCATCTCCACCCCGATGAAGTGAAATACACCTGGTGGAGCTACCGGTTCAACGCCCGGGCGAGGAATATCGGGTGGAGGGTCGATTATGTGGTGGTCTCCAGCAACTTGATAAAGCACGTAAAGGAGGCGTTTGTGATGGACGAAGTAATGGGCTCAGACCACGCACCGGTGGGGGTGACACTCTGAAACTCCTGTACCTGCTATCACTCCTGCTGGTCTTCGCAGCCCTCCTGGCTGTGAGGGAACCGGAAAAGCTGGAGCTGAGGCTGATTACCGTTCTGGCGGATAAACAGGTATATCACTCCGCAGAAACCATGAACCTGACCCTTGTCGCGTGGGCAAATCAGGACACCAACGCAACGGTGAGAATCAGCGGCGTTCCCAGGATGACCACCACGCGTGAAGTGAACCTGACCAAAGGCACCAACCAGTTCTATGTGGCACAGAGGCTCCCCCGCTGTAACGTGTGCGGCGGAATCCGGCCTGGAAACTATTCGGTGCTCTGTCAGCTCTGGCACGGCAGCACCGAGCTGAATAAAACCATCGTTGTGGAAATCCGGCAGTGAAAGGCAAACAATATATAGACTCAAAACCAAGGTGAGCATGGTAATTGGAATAGTTCTCGGTGCCATCGCGGTGGTCTTCCTGCTCTATTTTGTGCTGGCATACAACGGGTTCGTTGTGATGAAGAACAGCATGGACCGGGCCGCCTCAAACATAGACGTGATGCTCAAGCAAAGGCACGATGAAATAGGGAAGCTCGTCGATACCGTGAAGGGATATATGAAGCACGAGAAGGGGTTGCTGGAAAACATAACCAGGCTCCGCTCCCAGTTCGCCAAAGCCAAGGATACAGGTGAACGGCTGAGGATTGACGCGGAGATGAACAGGCATGTGCTCAACCTCTTCGCCGTGGCGGAGAATTACCCGAAGCTCCGGGCAAGTGAGAACTTCATGCACCTGCAGGGGCGGATAACTGCCCTGGAGAATGAGATAGCGGACCGCCGGGAGGAGTACAACAGCACGGTATTTGAATACAACAACAAGGTTCAGCGGATACCCTCAGCAATTGTGGCACGGCTGATGGGCCTGCAGACAAGAGAGATGTTCAAGGCTTCCGAAGGCGACAGAAAAGATGTTAAAGTTTCTTTCTAGGCGCATGGGGGCGAAATCGGCGCTGGGAATTCAGCTCGCCATTATACTGGGGGCCGTGCAGCTGTACCCCCGATATCCTTTTGTCCTGATCGGGGGGGCACTCGCTTCCGCAGTGCTCATGTTCGTCAGCTACAGTGTCAAAAGCTTCATTGAAGCCATCCCCACTTCAAAAGTCAGATCAGTGGCCATGGGAATGGCAGAGCTGAGGGGGAAGGCTCTGGAAGCGAGAGGCACTGTGAGTGCGCCCTTCAGCAGGGTGGAGTGCCTTGCCTATGAGGCCAAGGAAGAACGGCTGCAGAAGGTCGGGAAAAACTATGCGTGGGTGACCAGCTTCCATCGCAGGAAAGATGGTTACTTTTATCTGGACGACGGCACGGGAAAGCTTCTCTGCCACACAAAAGGCGCCCAGCTCGCCGTATCCCCCTTTGTCAGGCAGCTGGGAAACGTGAGGCGCTCCGAATGGAGAATCCTGCCGGGAAAGACTTACTACGTGATTGGAAAGGTCGCGGACAACCCCTTCGTGAAGGAGGCTTCATCGCAGGAGGGCTGGAAGGACCTGATGATGACTGAAGGCGATATTTACATCATATCGGACAAAAAGGAAAAAAACCTGAGATGGTGGTATGGTGCCGCTTTTCTTTTCTCCGCCGTTTCCACCGCGGTATTCACAGCACTCGCCTTCTTAATTTGACCCTTTCTATGGCTCTCACGACCTTCTCTGCAGGCCTGGCAACCAGCTCCATCAGATTGTCAGGGGCAACCACCATTCTTCCCCCTTGGTGAATGTTCACCACCGGGCTGTCGGCATATCTGACCGTGGCCCCTGAAAATTTCCCGTCCACCACGAGAGCCCTAACATCCCAGAATCTCGACCCCCTGAAAGGATCAACCCTTATGCGCTCCTGTATCAGCTTCACACCCTTCACAGGAGCGGGAGGCCTGTCCCCCACCATAACACCGCCACCAGCCTGACCGAAGTTCCCCTTCACCACAACTCCCCCGGGAAATTCCACGGAACAAAAAATTTCCTCCGCCATCCTGGAGCTCAGGGAAAGAAAGCTCCTTGGAGTTTCCACGTCAGTGCCATCCCGGACTATCAGGGTGGAAAGATGCTTGTCCAGGCTGATGCGAACTATGTGCTCCGGGTTTATCCTCGGGACATCAAACCTGTAGAGCTGTGAAAACCTCAGCCGGTTGAACAGAATGACGCTCGGCTCGAATCGCAACCCGCTTTCCGAAACAAGCTTCTTGGAGTGATAGTCCTGCCTGGAAACGTCGCAAAGCTCGGCAGGGAAGAACTCCCGGAGTCTTTCCAGTCGGGGAATATCGCTCCTGTCCCTGATGGAAAACAGAACCGCAGCTTTCGGAGACCTCACCCGACGGAGCACAGCCTTCGCAAGCCTGCCCACTGGAGAATAACCGGCCGCCTCCAGGAGATTCATCGCATGAGCACCCGGAGACGCATTCACCTCAAGGAAATAAGGCTCCCCCTTGCTTATCAGGAAGTCCACACCGGCAATCACGAATTCCCTCATGCTATCCACTCCAGAGCCAGTTCCACCAGACACCTCGCGACTTCTTCATACCGGGGGTCCACCCCATCCCGGAATCCCCGCTCGGCAAACTCCACCAGAGCGGCTTTTCTGCCCCTGTGGTGCGTGTTGAGTATGAACTCACTCTCCCCCGTGAGCCTGACCCTGCTCACCAGCACCTCCAGGGAGACACCCCTGGCAGCAAGCTTTTCAAGCAGCTGCCTTTTGAACTCAAGCGCCCTTTCGGTCCCGCCTATGTACCGGCGGTCGGCACCAAAACCCAGTCTCACATCCACATCCCTGTTACTCATTCTGTGGAAGTCGAGTATGAACCTTGGATCGAGTCGTTCGATGGTTTCATGAAATTTATTTAGCAGCCCCGAATAGCTTTTGTTCTTGTGACCTTCCAGAACCACCCTCTTCCCGGAAACAGCTATCCGGAAGCTCGCTCCCTTCCCGAGGAGCGCGGGGTCCCTGGCAAAGTCGGCTTCCATCCTCGGCACACGGGAAATCAGGCATGCCCCGCCGATATGCTTGGCAGCCAGTCGAGCCAGATAGGCTGTGCCGGGCTCCCCGACCCTCACCCGGTGACCATCCACCTCCACCATACTGACACCCTCATGAGGGGCAACCACCAGAATGGGCGAATCACCGAAAACCTTGTGCTCCACGAGAGCCATTCAACCACCCGCCAGAAACTTCACAATCTTACCCGCAACATCCTTACCCGTGGCTTCTTCAAGCCCCTTGAACTGCGCATTCACATTGGTTTCAATAACCACAGGACCCTCGGGACCGGGCATTATGTCCACACCACATACGCGCATTCCCATGGCCTTGGCCGCCCGGACAGCCAGCCTGCTTTCCTCCTTCGTGAGCTTGTATGGCCTGCCTTCACCGCCCATCCCTATATTTGCCCGGCGTTCTCCCCTGCTGGCCACACGCTTCATACTCGCCACCACCTTCCCACCCACAATATAAGCCCGTATGTCTTCGCTCCCGGGCTGAACAAACTCCTCAACAAATATGGGCTCCTTGAATCTCTCCAGGGCATCGATTATGCTCACAGCCGACTGCCTGGAGTCTGCAAACATCACACCCACACCCATGGAGCCGTGAAGGAGCTTGAGCACAGCCGGGTAGTTCATCTCACCAAGAACCTTCTCAAGCACTGCCCTCCTGAGCGAAAGATGCGTTTTCGGCACGGGAACCCCCTCCTCCCGGAGCAGCACGAGTGTGAGGAACTTGTTGTGTGAGGCTACCAGTGACCAAGGCTCGATTGGCAGGGGCTTGCCGGCCTCCTTCAAGAAATAGAGGAGCGCTGTGCCGAATGTGCGGTAGGACCGGGGTATCCTGGGCAGGACCACGTCATAGTCCAGCAGGTCCTTGTTCTTGTAGTGGAGCCGGAAATCCTCACCGTTCAGCTCCATGACCACCTGTGGGATGGGAAAATAGCTGACGGTGTCGAATAGCTTTGTGGCTTCTTCAAGCAGCCTTATTTCTTCATGCTTCCTATTTAGAGGACCGAGTATAGCCAATTTCATCGCAGATCCACCTCACTATGTTTTGCAATGTCTTCCCGAAACCCGCCACAGCATTTTCCACCATTGCTATGGGGTCAATGGCAGCAATCCTGTGCGTGGCTTCCTCCGCCATTATCGAAGCCAGGTTCTTCCCGAGGACCTTCTTGAACAGGTCAAATCTCGGCACGAACTTCACGTTGGAAAGGTAGAATCGCTTGCCTATTTTGACAAAAATTATTGAACAGTAATCGGCACCCAGCGTCCTTCGAACATCCTGGGCTATTGAAGCCAGTTTCGGGTCCACCCTCACAGGCAAGCGCTTCTTTCCGTGGCGGGAGTAGCCCACAACCTCCCTCTCACTGACAAAGACCACCCGGACCTCCGCATCCTTGACGGGCTTCTGGACAGACACCATATGGCCCGCCGAGAAAAGAGAAAGCACGTTGCGCAGGGTCTCCTCATTGCTCACATAAACTCGCTTGTCCTGCGGGGTCGTCAGGATCACAGGAAGCTTGAAGTTTTCCTTGATGAAATCGGCAGCCACGTTCTGCGACACCGAGACGGTCCGGCGTATTGGAACACCACCGAGGGCGAGTTTGTTCAGAAGGACCGGCTTGTTCCAGAAATATGCGAGAGTTTCACTGGGGACTGAAACCCGCGTTTTTCTCTCAAGAATTCTGGCGAGGGTGTAGTAAAACTCCTTTTCCGGACCCTCCGGAAGAAGCAACACGTAGTCAAAATTGGACAAATCGAACCTCCCGGAGGTGGCGGAGACCAGCTCGCCTGCTGTGAGCTTTATACTCCAGGGAGTGAAGAACACCACGGTGGAGAACCTCTTTGAAAATTCCGGCATCAGCACTTCCCTGACGCCTTCGGAGCCGACTATCGCGACCCTGCCCCTGCTCACCACCTAACACCACCCAACAACGGGATAAAAAGCTTTCCAAAGTCTATACCTGGAACTTCGACCACAGGCCGCCAGCCTTGCGCCGGGGGTAGAGCTTGCACCAGGCCCTTGCACTGAACATTTCACTCAGAGTGGGGCGCCGTTCCTTGTAAAACACGCCGAGGGGTATCCGGGCCTTCCTGGACAGCGAATAATCCCATTCCCTGGCTTTTTTAAGAGCCTGCTCGCGTTTCATGGGCTTCACTCTGTAGGTCTTTCCTTCAAAATATTCCCTTGTGTCATGGAAGCTCAAACAGGGCTGGAGGATGTCCACAAAAGCGAATCCCCTGTGCTTCACAGCCTTTTTCATGGTTTTCACAAGATTTTTGGGGTCCAGAGCGTATTCCCTGGCCACAAAACTCGCACCGGCTTCAAGCGCGATTGCCAGGGGATTCATCGGCGGGATTGGGTTGCCCTTCGGGGTGCTCTTACCCGGGAACCCCTTTTCCGTGGTAGGTGTGAACTGGCCTGTGGTCAGGGCAAAAACCTGGTTGTTGTGAACAAAAAGGGCATAGTTGGGATTCATCCGGGCGGCGTGCAGAAAGTGACTGATACCCTCAGCATAGGCGTCACCATCACCGGCAAAAACCATCACCTTCAGCTCTGGATTCCCGAGGACTATGCCGTTGGCAGCCGGAATGGCACGTCCGTGGAGGCCATAGAAACCCCCGGTGTTTATGTAGTCATAAAACTTGGCGTGACAGCCTATCCCCGTAACAACCACAAAGTCTTCCCTCCTGGCCCAGCCGCTGTTGACCAGGTCAACCACCGCCTTTTTCGCGGAGTTAAGGATGGAAAAGTTCGAGCAAGCCGGGCACCATGTATTCTGCACAGGCGTATTGAGGTCTTCGAGCTTCATTTGAACACCCTCCTCAATCTCGTGGCAAGTTCCCTTTCACCAAAGGGCCTGCCATCATATTTGAGTATCTTGTCACGTATGAAGAATCCTGTGTGTTCAGCTATGACATCCGCCATCTGCCCCGTGGCAGAGTTCTCAACCAGCACGACCCTGTCAGCTGCCTCCAGGAGCCTTTTGACCCTCCTGGAGGGGAAGGGTCGGAGATAACAGAGCTGGAGGAATTTCGCATCCACATGCCTGAGAGCATCCAGCACAGCTCCTTTGGTCGAACCCCAGCTCACCACCAGGTTCCTGCCCCTGCCAAAAACACGGACGGGGTCAAGTGCCGCCACGGCCTTCTCTATGGTCCTGACCTTTTTCAGCCGGTTCTCGACCATCGAGTCTATGGCATCCTCCCCTTCCACAGTATAACCAAACTCGTCGTGCTCATAGCTCGTCGCACGCACCAGAGCACTCCCGGCAGGGGCCCTCGGAGGCACGCCGCTCGCGTTCATCCTGTAGCTCCTATATCCCTTACCCGGGCTCACCAGAAATCTCTGTGGTTTAACCCGGAACTTCGGGCGCTTGTCAAATGTGAACCCGCTCTCGGCAAGGTGCTTGTCCGAAAGCACTATGGAAAGGGTCCGATACCGGTTAGCCAGGTAAAAAGCCTCGGCCATTCTCTCAAAAGCTTCAAGCGGGTCACCGGGAGCCACCACCACCCTTGGGGACTCGCCATGCCCACCATATAGAGCGAACTTCAGGTCCCCCTGTGAAGTGTAGGTGGGGACACCCGTGGCCGGTCCGGGGCGCATCGCCAGGTAGAGGACAAGGGGAAGCTCGCTCATCCCCTGCAAACTTAGGGTCTCTGTCATAAGAGCGTAACCCCCGCTGCTGGTTCCGACCATCACGGAAGCACCCGCGTAGCTGGCACCGAGAGCGGCGTTTGCCACCCCTATCTCATTCTCAAGCTGGACCACACTGATATCAGCATCAAGACCGGCAAGAATGTGAAGCACCGGAGTGGCAGGGGTCATCGGGTAAGCAAGGTAGAGGTCCATGCCGGCAGCCACTGCACCGAAAGCCACCGCCTGGCTCCCGCTGACAAAATACCTTGACCCCTTCGGACCCCGGAGCTTCACGGGCCTGATTGGACCCTTGTAGTCCTGATACCCCCTGATGGCAGCCTTCCTGTTGATTCCGGCACGTTTCCCAAAGCATTCCATCTGCTCGAGCAGGGGTTCAAGGGGCTGCCCCATCGCCCTGTAGAGGGAACCGAGGAGAACGGAGTTCGCCACTATCTGAGGGGCCTTCAACTCCCGCAGCACCCGGGCAACATCCACCCTGACCTTGACGCCGGGAACCGTCCCCAAGGAGATACCACCGGGTGTGAGCCGCTTGGCGTGATGGGCCGAGAAGCGACCGAAAACCACGGCATAATCGCTCTTCCAGTTGTTGCTCCTCACAGGTTCCGTTCCCACACGAACAAGGTTGAAATTCTCCCCGCCCCTTATCAGGGAACCATAGTCGCGATAGTTGAACACATAAAAACCGCGGGAGGCAAAATCGCGGGCAACAAGTTCGGCAGAGCGGGCAATTCCCTGCCCCGCTTCACCAGCGATGGTTATCTGGAAATTCACCCTAAAAATTCGTGGGAGCAGTATTTATCGTTTTGCTGAAAAACCGGTTTTGATTTGCGAGGATGTCAAAAAATATTTTGTATAGTTTTTAAAAATCCGTGGGCGACCTAGAGACATGAATATCAGCAAGCTGTCGCCAGGAAAGGATGTTCCCAAGGACATATTTGTGGTCGTGGAGATACCGGCCGAAAGCTCGGTGAAATATGAGGTGGATAAAGAAAGCGGGGCGGTCTTTGTGGACCGTTTTCTCTTCACATCCATGCACTATCCCTTCAACTATGGCTTCATCCCGGGCACGCTCGCCGAAGATGGCGATCCTGTGGACGTGCTTGTGGTGAGCGACCAGCCCGTTGTTCCGGGAAGCGTGATAAGGGCAAGGCCCATCGGGATGCTGATAATGGAAGATGAAGCGGGTAAGGATGAAAAGGTCGTGGCAGTTCCCGTGAGCAAGCTCGACCCGCAGTTCGACCACATCCAGGACGTGGCACACCTGCCGGAAATACTCCGTGAGAAAGTGAAGCACTTTTTCGAGCATTACAAGGACCTCGAACCGGGGAAATGGGTGAAACTCAAGGACTGGAGGGGAAGGGAAGAAGCGGAGGAATACATCCGAAAAGCTGTAAAATAGCTACCTACCGAACCTGCGCTCCCGGGATGCATACCACTCCAGAGCTTTTTTCAGGTCCGCCTCGGTGAAGTCGGGCCAGAGCTTTTCAGAAAAGTAGAGCTCGGCATAACCCGTAAGATAGGGAAGGAACCCGGAAAGCCTTTTTTCACCGCTTGTCCGGATTAACAGGTCAACCGGCGGGACCTCTGGAGGGACAAACATGTTTTCGCGCAGGCTGCCACCCCGCTCCTTCATCCTTGCCACAGCATAGTCGAGCTCGTCGTTTCCATCGTAGCCCACCAGAGCTATAAGGGTGCCTTTCCTGTTCCCCCTGCTCCAGCTTTCAATCTCGGAGAATTTTTTGCGGATATCGGGGGGGAACAGCTCGAGCCTGCCGGCAAAGTGGACCCTCACACCAAGCTCTTCCACGAGTTCCTTCAGCTCCTGAAACTTGTCCCTGATAAGCGAGAAGATTATTCCTTTCTCGCGATCGCTTCTTTCAAAGTTCTTCAGCGAAAACCCGTAAAAGCTCACATAGCTCACCCCGCTCCGGAACAGGCACCGGATGGCACGGAGCAGGTTCTCACTGGCTTCCCCATAGACCGTAAAGAATCCCCTTGCACTCTTTTTTGCCCACCTTCGGTTGCCATCTGGTATCAGGCCGACATGCCGGGGAACCACCACCTGAAAAATCGACGGGGCTGTTTAAAGGAATTATTATAAACCATGGAATCAACCTGAATAATGCTCCGACGGCCATAGGCCAGGGGAAACACCCGTTCCCATTCCGAACACGGAAGTTAAGCCCTGGCGCGGTCCTG
>CAYVAH010000024.1:0-12339 GCA_964449215.1 Candidatus Undinarchaeota archaeon
CCCTATAAAGAGAATCAATTAGATTTCTCACTTTTGGAGACTTCCATACAAAAGGGCGTTGGATCTCGGGGATGGCTATTTCTCCTGATCTGTACCAACCCAATATGATGTCAACAGGGTGATTCTGTACGGAATATTTCTCAATTATTGCCATCTTTATCTATGGCTCAAACTTGTGCAAATTTATAATCTTTTCATTAAACCATCTCCATAATAAACCCCCAGAACTAAGAATTATATGAACCAAGTAGGGAGCCTAACCGAAAAGAAAGCGCCCCGGCCGGGGACCCTGTTCAGGGCCCAACAAAACCACACTTGCACTTCCAGGGCTTGGAGCTCTTCCTGCACCTGCCGCACCGGTATATAGGCTCGCCGCAGTTCGGGCACTTGAACCTCACAGAGCCCTCTACCGTTGAAAGGTCGGCGCTGCAGGTCACGCATCTGAACTCCATGTGGCTTCTCCTATCAGGGGTATAAAAAGCTATTGCTGTTTATGGCTTCCCTCCTCTGTGCGGGTGGCTCCAGATAGGTCCCGGGACCCCCGGCAAGTTTTTTGAGTTCTTCCTTTATGTCCAGTATGCGGGCCGAGTTCACCTGGCGTTTTTGTATGATGTTGCCAAAGGCTCTCTCGACCTCAGCGTAGCCTTCAACAGGCGACTCGCATTTTACCTTCAGGGTGGAGCGACCCTCCAGCGCACCTATCTGAACTTCAAGGATGCTGGTCCCCTTCCCGATTTCATTGTAGCTTATGGTGTAGGTCCAGCCCCTCTGTGATCGCCACCTGCGGATATGCACCCCGCGCCCCTCGCCGAAAGCATAGGCATTGCCTGAAAGGGCTTTCAGGTCAGAGGTCGTTTTTGCAGTTTCGTTCAAAAACTTCAGAAGCTCTCCTGCAACTTTTCCCAGATACCTCCTCGATATTACCCTGCTCACAATATTATAGAGCCCGGGGCTTAAAGTTTTTTTACTCCCAGCTGTGCTTAACTGTGTCGATGACCGTCCTCAGGTTATCCTCGTAGAGCCGGATTGCCTTCCGGGAGGCTTTCTCGAAGGCAACACCGTGGTGCAGGAAAACCCTGTCGCCTGGCTTGACGTCAAAAAAAGCTGCCTCCACTCGGATGTAACCTTCCCCCAGCTCGAGCCCGGGCAGGAGCCTGTTGTATTTTACTCCCTCTCCGACCGCGGTTCCCAGGGAAACCTTACAGCGGTCGGCGAAGCTCAGGACACGCGGGATGTCCTTGGCGACCGCGCCGAAATAAAGTGTGTGAAAGTTGTGTGTGAGCGGCACCCCTGCCGGCAGCTGTGCGATCTCTTCGAGCTTCTTGGGCAGGGCAACCTGCTTGAGGTTCTCCTTGAGCAGCTCCGCCGCTTCTTCGCCATACCTGCCCCACCTGTCCCAGCCGATGATGCAGGCGCTCACGACCTCCTCATCGAAGGGGGACTTCCCGCAGGCCCTCCCGACTGCGTCAAGGTAGGCATACAGGACCTTCAGTTCCCTGATGAAATCCTTTACCCTACCGGTTTCTTCGTCCGTCCAGTTTTCTTTCTTCAGCAGTTCATATATCCCCGGCTCTTTTCTGCCACAAAGACCCAGGGTGTTCGGCTTGTAAGAAAACCGGAGCGCCAGCTTAAGGGAATCCACCGCCCGCCACCTCACTCTTGGTTCCTGCCAGAATCCCGCAGCCCAGGAGTATCAGGGCGGAGCCAACGAGCTGGAGTGAATAGACCGGCTCGTTCAGGAAGAGCACTCCCAGAACCAGTGAGATAACCGGTGAGAGCAGCAGGATGCTCGAGGCCTTGGACAGGTTGATGAACCTGAGCCCCCAGTACCAGGTGAGCACATACCAGGTCAGAAGTAGAGTTGAGACGGCTATGTAGAGCCACTGGACGGGCTGGAGCTCAGCTATCAGGTGAAGCTTGCCCTGGAGTGCCGCCACGCCGAACAGGAACAGGGAGCCGAAGAACATCCGCCCGAATGTGACGCGCCAGTTCGTTTCCCCGAGTCTCATGAACCTCTTGGCAAGTGTGTTCTCCACGGCCCAGAGTATGGTGGCCAGGAGGGCAAGTATATCGCCGGTCCTTACGTCGAGGGGTAAATTTTCGTACTGCAGGACTACCAGTCCCAGTAACGCGGTCCCCATGGCGAGCTTCTGTTTGTCCGTCAGCTTCTCCCCCAGGAACACGAGGGCAAGGAGTGAGGCCCAGACTGGAAGTGTTTTGTGTATGAAGGCTGCCCTCCCGCCGGTTGTCAGGGGCAGGCCTGTGAAGAAAAGCAGGAATGCCAGACCCCCACCAATGAGTCCCAGAACCGCGAGGTTCCACAGGGGGACCGGCTTGCTTTCCCCTTTGAACTTCTTGGAGAGTGCGAGGAAGACCAGGCCTATGAACAGTGCCCTGATGGCCGTGAACACCACGGGCTCCACCTTGAGAACAAAAAAGCGGTTGATGACTATCGCGGCCCCGGAACCGATGGCCGTGCCGAGCACAAGCAGGGTTCCCAGGGTCTCCTTGTCCATGCCCCAATCAGTCGCAGGGGTAAAAAAAGTTTTGGCTTTATAATGAGACGCCACCTATTAGAATATGATGCGACCCAAAAGGAACAAGGTAGCAGTGTTCTTTGACTATGATGGCACTCTGGTGGAAGGGTCATCCTATGCCCGGATGGCTGAAATGCTCGGGGTGCAGCTGGATGAAAGCGGGTGGGGTGACTGGGAAACGGAAGAGGACTACAATAAAATTGACGAGGAAGATTTCCGGAGGATGCTGGAGGGGGGATACACCGACCGGAAGGGCAGGAAACTTGCCAGGAAGGCTGCTGGGAATCAGGGGGTTCTGGAACTGCCCAAGCGGGTTGTTGAGAAGGTGAAGGCTATGGGTGCCGATGTCGGGGTCATTTCTCTGGGTTTCGGTGTGCTGGTGGATTATGAGGTCAAGAAAATGGGGATCCCCCGGAAGAACGTATATGTTTCCAGACTCACCTCCAAGAGGAGCATAGAAGACCAGAAAGGGAACTGGCTCACGCCCCATGCCAAGGAAAGGATAATGAACGAACTGCGGTCACGTGGGGTGTACGGTGTCCTTCTGTTTGTTGGTGATGGGGGGTCTGATGCATATGCCATGAGGGCCTCAGACGGGTATGTTGTTCTGGGTAAGAAGGTGGAGGAAGTGTTCGAAAAACTGGGTGGCCCACCGGAGGGCGTGCCATACTGTGAGTGCAGAGACCTGCAGGATTTCCACGACAGGTTCGACGAGGTCATGGGGTACCTGCTCAAAACTGTTTTTTCGGGGGAGGTCTAGGAAGCCGTTCAGGCAGTTTTGTCTCGCTTTTCCAGAGCCCATGTATGTTGCACAGGGAAAGGGCCACAAGTTTCCCTCCGGATTTTACCCGGAATCTGAATGTCGCCCTCGGCTCTGTGATGGTCCCGGTTTCTCCGTGGGCACCGAACTCAGCCTTCCCGACCGGGTAGAGGAACTCGCCCTTTTCAGGTAAGTGATAGAGTTCCACCCACTTTATGTGATGCTCTGCCGTATTGGGGTGTGGAATCCCTTTCCCCACTACAACCTCTGCCGTGATTCTGCCATCCTTCACTTCGAGCAGCTCAATCACAGGCACATGCTTTTCCGTTTTCCAGTCCGCGGTTCTTATCCTTTCCATTTTATTTCACCCCCAGCATCCCCCGGATACCCAGCCCGATTGCGAATGACACTGTCGCCACCCCCAGGCTTATTGCGGCCATTTCCAGGAAGCTTTTCAGGAAATCTCTTTCCTTTATCACAGAGGAGAAGAAGGTGAAGATGAAAATTATAATGAGGGCATTGGCTGCTGCGACCGCCAGGGAAGAGTATGGATTCGAAAACAGGAAAAATGGAAGCACGAGCAGGAACACGGAAAGAAGGTATGCTGCCCCTGTATAGCCTGCGGCCTGGAGGGCCTCCTCATTTCCTTCAGACCTTTGGGACAGATATTCTGAGGCTCCCATCGATAGGGTGGCTGAGATTCCAGTTATGAGGCCAGCGAGTCCGACGAGCCTGGAGTTTTGAAAGGCGAATGTGAGCCCTGCAAGCGTGCCCGTTATTTCCACGAGGGCGTCGTTTATGCCCAGCACCATTGATCCAATGTGGCGGACTTTACGCTCATCAATCAACCCCACCAAGAGTTTCTCATGTTCAACCTCATCTTTCACTATCTGCTTTGCCTCGGGGTATCCTTTTATGACCCTGGCGTATTTTTCTTGTGCCTCGCGCTCACCATTCTCCATAAGCTTCGCAACGAATGTTATCCCGAGCAGTTTTGCCAGGAGAGTGAACCAGAGAATCTTCCACCTGTCAGGTCTCACATCTTCTCCCGTGTATTTCCGCCACTCGGAATAGTGCCTGGCTTTGTCTTTCGCGAGCCGGAGGAGAGTCCGGGAGTTCTTCGGGTCCGCGAACCTGGCAAGCCTCCGGTAGATGTGGTGTTCCGTTATCTCCCCTCTCTGAAACTCCAGAATTGTGTTTTTCACACCGGGAAGAGTGTGGGAAATTTATATGTGTGCCTCCTACCAGAACTATTATATTTTCCCCATATATTGATTCTATGGGAAACTGGTCCGAATTTATTGAGAGAAAAGTTGAGGAGATTCGCGCTTATGTTGATGGGAAGGCGGTGGCTGCAGTATCGGGGGGCGTTGATAGTGCGGTGGCAGCCTTTCTGGTGAAGCGGGCAATTGGGGACCGGCTTTTTCCCGTGATTATCGATACCGGGTTCCTGAGGCAGGGGGAGGTGGAGGATGCAGTCCGGCGACTGACTGCCATTGGTCTTGGGCCGGAGGTCATGAACGAGCAGGACAGGTTCTTTGCAGCTCTGAAGGGGCTCAGGAATTCGGAGGAGAAGCGGCTGGCATTCGGTAAAGTCTATGGCGAGCTGCTTATGGAGTTCGCCAGGAAAAAAGGGGCGGAGTTCCTGGTCCAGGGGACCATTGCACCTGACTGGATTGAAAGCGGGGAAGGCCGCGAGAAGATCAAAAGTCACCATAACGTGGGTGGTCTCAAAACAGAGCTCAAACTCGTTGAGCCGTTGCGCGAGCTCTACAAGGACCAGGTCCGGGAGGTTGCGTGTGTTATAGGATACGAGGCTCCAAGGCAGCCCTTTCCCGGTCCTGGCCTCTCGGTCCGTGTCCTCGGAGCTGTCACAAGGGAAAAGGTGGAGCTTATCAGGAAGGCAACCGCTGTGCTCGAGCGGGAAATTGAGGCTGCATCTGCCAGGGGTGAGTTCCCCCTGCCCTGGCAGTATTTTGCGGTTCTTCTGGACAGGAGCACAGGTGTTAAGGGTGACCTTCGCAGTTACGGATACACGGTGGCTCTGCGGGTGGTCAGCAGCAGGGACGGTATGAGCGCGGATATAGTGGAGCTGCCATACCCCCTGTTGCGGCGGCTGACTGCCAGAGTCTGTGCAATCCCGGGCATAAACAGGGTGGTTTATGATGTTACGACCAAACCTCCGGCAACGATTGAGTGGGAGTAAGGTCCTGCTCATAGACAACAGGGGTCAGTGGACCTACCTTGAGGAGCGGATGCTGAAAGAACTGGGCGCCTCCGTGCTTGTGGTTCCAAACACCCGGTTGCCAGAGCTGGAGCGGTTCGATGCCGTTGTCCTCAGTGGTGGCTCGCCCAGAATCAGTCTTGATGAACTCGGGAGGGTTCCGGAGCTTGTTGATAGATGTGCCGAGCTGGAGAAGCCTCTGCTCGGCATCTGTGTTGGCCACCAGTATCTTGCTGTCCATTTTGGTGGTGGTGCTGAACCTGCGGAGGTTCCGGAGTTCGGCCCCGTTGAGCTCAGGTTGCTTGACCGGGGTCACATATTTTCAGGTCTGCCGGAGCGTTTCAGGGTCTGGGAGAGCCACAACGACGAGGTGAAGCACCCTGGCAGGCTTCTACCGATGGCGAGTTCCGATACTTGCCGGTATCAGGCCCTGCGTCATCCTGAACTTCCAATCTACGGTGTGCAGTTCCACCCGGAGGTCAATGAAGCTCAGTTCGGCCGCGAGATTTTCACGAACTTTTTGTTGGGTAGCGGGCGGGAAGGGCGGTTTATATAGTTCCTCTGGTGGAACTTCCATGATTGGCATCCTCGCGGTTGGGAATGAGCTCCGGGGGGATGATGGCGTTGGGATATATGCCGGGAGGCTGCTGAAGGACAGGGGTTTCCCGGTGGTGTTTGCCCACGAGAACCCGGAGAACGTGATTGACAAATTGCGCGGCTTTGATAGGATAGTGGTGCTGGACGCCGCCCATTTTTCCGGGAATGAGCCTTTCAGGGTTGTGCAGCCGGGTGATTCCCATTACAGCCACCGGCCGGGGCTTTCGAAACTGGCAGGGTTTCTCGGCGTTCCCTTCGTGGTGGTCGGCATAAAGGCATATAAGAGGGCTCTGTTTAGGGGTGTCAGTGATAGGGCGAAGGAAAACGCCCGTGCGGCGGTGAAGGTGGTTGAAATGTGTATGGCTCTTCCGGGTGTGGTGGTTGATGCTGAAAGGAAGCTGGTGGACGTGAACGGCAAGGAAAAGCAGGTTAAGTTTGCGGTCCCGGGGGTGAAGAAGGGGGACTTTGTTCTGATTCATGCAGGGGTTGTCATTGAGAGGCTGACTGCCGAGGAATTCGAGGAAGCCCGGAAGGCAATCATCTTGTGAAGAGGAACATCTGGGAGTTCACAAACTCGAAGAAGGGCTTCGGGAAGAGCCCCAGTGCAACCGAGAGGATGAACACGCCATAGAGGAACGCGCGGAACTTCTTGTTGACCTTTTTTTCTTCTGAGCCCTGTATGGAGGACAGGATGCGCAGGGCGACCAGGGCGTTGAGTATCAGGTTGAAGAGCAGGAAATATGAGACCGGCTGGGAAGCGGAGAAGACGGAGGAGAACAGCAGTATTTTGCTGGGGAAGAGGTGGAAGGGGGGAAGACCCGACAGGGCAAAGAAGGATGCATAGAATGGTAGCTCGAGTCCCCGGGGCGCCCTGAGGTCGTGTATGTCCAGGGAGCCGGACACCACGAGGGCGGTGAATGCGAAGCTCATGGCCAGCACGTGGCAGAACATCATGTAGAGGGCTGCTGTTCTCGAGCCGGGGCTTGCCATGGCGATTGCCAGCAGGAGATATGCGAGGTTGGAGGCGTCCATCAGGGCGAGTATCCTTTTTGTGGAGTTCTCTGTGAGTGCCATTGCATTCGCTATGAACATGGAGAACATCGCGAAGGCCTGGAGGACGGGGGACGGTTCCTGAATGATTATGAGCAGGGCGAGGGGGCTGATTTCCGTGAGTATTGCGGAGAAAAAGAGGATTGAGGACAGGGAAGCAGTGCGATAGATTTCCACCAGCCAGTCCTGGAATGGAGCTATGCCGAGTTTTATCAGGAGTCCGAGTGTGAAGAACACCAGAGCGCCACCGGTGAGTGCTGTGAGGGAACCCGTGGTGTAGTATTCAATCGCTATTGAGAAGAGCATCAGGGCGCTCCCCACTGAGTTAACCACAAAATAGCGGAACACCGCGCGGAGGTCCCTCTTTTCAAGTATGAGGAAGTAGGAGGCATAGATGGCGAGTTCAAAATACACGAACAGCTCAAGAAGGTTGGAGCTTTGAAGGATGCCTATCAGGTCGAACATTGCCAGGAAAAAAAGCGGGTATTTTTCTGCCGGCCAGCTGGAGAGCCAGAGGACCAGCAGGGAAAGCCCGAAGAAGAAAGAGGCGATGAGGTGTCCACTCTCAATGGAGACAAGAATGGCTGCAAGGAAAGCCGCAGCTGTCAGCGGCTTTCTCATTCCCCTCATAAAGGGGAGTATAAGGGCCAGGGTCAGGAGGATGTCCATGGTATCACCCCGGGTAACAGTAGCAGTGCTATTATGAGTGGGAGAGCCGTTTCGAGCTTTCTCCCGGACTTCTTGAAGAATACAGATAGGAGTCTCTCACAGTAGAGTATTGTGGGGAAAATTGCGAAGGCGAAAAATAACCCTGCGACCTTCGAGTATGCCCAGGTGGATTTCAGTATCCCAAGTTCCGTTGTGAATCCAAGCAGGGGTGGGAAGCCCGCCAGGGAGAGTGAGGATATGAGGGTCGTCAGGAACAGGGTTTTGGAGTCCACACGTATGTCACGGATTATGCGCATCCCTGTGTTTCTTATCAGCTCACCCGCTGTGAAGAAAAGGGAAGCCTTCGCCAGGGCATGCATTATCAGGAACAGGACCAGGAATTCCCTGGAGGTTAAAAGGGCGATGGCTGCGTATCCCATCTGTGAGACCGTTGAGTATGCAAGCAGCCGTTTTATGTCGTGTTCAGCGTTGGCGCCGACCGCTCCATAGATGGCAGAAATAATTCCAAGTGGAAGGAGGAGTTCAGGGGTTGAGGAATAGCGGAATACTCCGTAGGCGCCGCAGGCAACGACTGCTCCTGACAGCAGTGCGGAGAGCTGGAAAGGTGCTTGTGAGTGTGCGTCAGGTAGCCAGGAGTGGAAAGGGAACAGACCCATTTTTATTGCAAAACCAAGGGTCAGGAGTATGGAGGCGACTTTCCCTTCCCCGAGGAGCCCGGCAAGCACCAGCACCGATGACACCTGCATGAACCCGAAATACTTGAAGGCTGCGGAGGGGTCTTCCTGAAGTATTATGTAAAAGGCCGGGAAGAGCATCAGTTCGAGGAAGAAGAACAGCTCGAAGGGGTTGGTTGCACCGAGAAACCCCACCAGCCCTGCAGAGAAAAGTATGAGCATTGCAATAACCGATTTTTTCAGGTCCCGTGCATAGACCAGTGAGGTCATCACCAGAAGGGCGAATGTGAAGGCGAGCGAGGGGTGCTGGGGGTTCCATGAGAACACTGTTCCAGGAAGCCATTCGAAGCGAAGCTGTTCATTCACGAAAAGGAAGGAAAGGATGGCAGACCACCTTGCCAGATTCGGGTAATAGAGTGCCAGGACCGCGGAAGTCACGAGTATTGCTATTGTCAGCACAGCATCACCCCCATTGCAAGAGCCGCCAGTGAAGCGGCGATATACCCCACATCCCTGCCCACCGGGCCTGTGAATGTCCTGTTCAGCCTCTGGGAACCGTGCCTGGCAGCTCTCCCCACCAGATACCCCCAGTTTTCCAGTCTTTCTTCAGGAGGCTCCATCTCCGGGAACTTTCTGGAGAACAGCCAGTTGAGGGCATTGCCAGTGGCTGCCAGCGGCTTGAAGTTGAAGAGTATCAGTCCCGCTGCTGTTGCTGCGAGGATCGAGACCGTGCTGGAAAGCGGTGGCACTGACACGGGGTAGAGCAGCACTGAAAGGCCTGCCATTACAAGGGCAAGGAAGGTGCCAACCCCCCTTCGTGGGGGGGCTCCACCGGAAAAGCTTGCACAGTACATCCGGGTGAAGTACAAGACGGAGAGGAACACCGTCAGGGCCGCCGTGTTCTCACCAATCTTGAACCAGAACATTCCAAGGAGGGGTGCTCCTGAAAGTGAAAGCATGAGGAAAAGGGAAAGAGCGGAGGAAAGGGATTTCCTGTTCAGTCCGGTTTCAAGTTCATATCCCTGTCCTGCAGCGTAGGTTCCGACAAGTATGAAGTAGGCGGCCTTGAGGAAGGCGTGCACTGAGAATGCCACGGGTAGGAGGGGGGAGCTGAAGACCGTGTAGAGGAATGCCACCGTAGCTATGGTGGAGTATGCGAGCACCCTCTTCTGGTTGTGCTGGACAAGGGCAAGAAACGATGCCACAACAATCGAAAGCATTGCCCAACCCCTGATAAACCCGGAGAGGAACAGGAAGTGTTCCTGGAACCTGTGGAGCAAGAGGGGTCCCGCAGCTACCATGGTGGCTGAGTGGAGCAGTGCTGACACAGGGGTGGGAGCCTCCATCGCGTCGGGCAGCCACACGAAGGGGATTTGAGATGACTTGATCATCGCCGCTATGAATAGCAGCAGGGCTGCAGTAGGGGGAACGACACCAAAGCTGAAGCTTCCAGTTTCCAGGCTTATCAGCACGATTGCCAGCAGAAATGCAACGCCACTTATTCTGTTGATTACCAGGGCCCGTCTTGCAGCTTTTCTCGCAGGTTCCGTTTCCCTGAGTGCTATTAGCAGGTAGGAGCAAAGACCCATCAGTTCCCAGGAAAAATAGAGGTAAAGCCAGTCCTGTGCGTTCAGGAATAGCAGCATACTCGCCAGAAACACGGTCATCAACGCCACAAACTCGCGTTTTCTGTGCTTTATGTAGTCCATCGCGAATAACAGCGTGAAGAGACCTGTTGCAAGGCAGACCCCGTCCAGCAGGTTGCTCTGCACGGTAAGGGCTGCGAGTGTGGCCAGGACAGAAGCCCAGGGGGTAAGGAAGGAAAGAGCAGCACCTGCGAGGAGTTCCATCATTTCCACATCACCCTGTAGTTGCGAACGCCTGCCGTCCTCAATATCAGCAGGGAAAATGCAAATGGAACGGCTTCGATTGCCAGCAGGAAAAGGACTATGTCAGAGGCTCCGACCTTCACGAAGAGCAGGATTGCCGGGAAGGCGAGGAGGCTCGTTATTGCGGTGACTTTCAGCACGTCTCCCTCCCTGATGAGCCCATAAATGCAGAGCGTTAGTATGGAAACCTCCCAGATCATTTTATCACCTCTATCCCTGCGACAAATGTGAACACCAGGGTGAAGGCCAGGAAAACCTCGTTGGTTCCGAGCCGGGCGAAGCTCGCTGCGGGGGGAGGAGAACCAAGCAGCATTACCAGGACTCCTAACAGTAAAACTGCGAGTGCTTCAGTCTTCAATTATTTCACCTCCAAAGACCAGAAGAGCTATTGCTCCCATCGCCGACGCCATTGCCTGGACCGCCGCCGGTAGCACCATTCCCTTTTCGAACATGAAGGCTGCAAGCATCAGTCCGGCAGCAAAGAATGAAACAGCCACGTGCTCATGCTTCCTCGAAAGCACAACAGCCATAACCAGCACAGCTATGACAGACTCAAAGATACTACCACCTCCATCATGGCAATGATGTTCAGGGCTGTGAGATACCGGACCACCTTGTCCATCTGGAACCTGGGGAGAGCCACCGACACGAGTGATATTGCGATGAAGACCCCCAGAGTTTTTGCAAGGAGCCAGGCGGACCCGAAAAAGGAAGCGAGAAGCGCACACACCGCAACGGCTTTTGCCTGTGTTGCATAATTGGTCAGCCCCAGGAGCGCTCCTGAAAGCTCAGCTTTCCAGCCACCTGCTATTTCGGACTCAGCTGTTGGCACGTCAAATGGTGGGAGTTCAAGCTCGGCCATGGCAGCCACAAATGCTACCGGGAAGAACACCAGCGCTGCTGGCGGCCATGGCAGGTCAAAGCCAAAGAGGAAAGCGGGTGCCAGGAAGGCAAGGGGAAATGCCGGGTCCAGGGACATCTTCATCCCGGCAAGTCTCGAGGCGCCTTGCATGGTAAAAGGGCTCTTTGACTCGAAGGCAATGAATGTCTTCAGGGCGATATCCACGAGGAAAAGTGCAAGCAGGATGACCAGCCTGTGACTCCACTGGCTGAGTGCCACGAACAGGGCGAGAACATCCGTGGCGACCAGGAAAAGCACGGCCACCACGAGCAACCACCCCTTTTTCGGGAGTATCACTTCTTTGTTCAGGAGCTTCAGGAAATCATAAACGGGCTGCAGCAGTGGGGGTCCCACGCGCTTCTGCACCCTGGCGTCAAGCTTCCGCTGGACCCACTCAAACAGGAAAGGCAGCAGCAGCTCATAGGCCATTCATCCACCCCTTTATCAGTGCCAGTAACAGGATTATGCTGGCTGAAGGTTCCTGAGGGATTATGAATATTGAGGTGTGAATTGCTATGAGGGTGAGAAAAATGCGCGGGTAACCAACGGAGCCAGCTCTACCTGCGAGGTCGTGGCCGGCCGCATAGACCCTATGCTTCCAGTCTATTTTTTCATTACCAGTGCTTTTGTTGGACATACTTCTGTGCATACCGAACACCTTATGCATTTCTCGTGGTCAACTTTCACGAACCCTTCTTCGACCACGCTTATCGCCACTGCAGGGCAGTGCTTTACACAGAGGTGGCACTTTATACACTTGCTCTTGTCATAGGCCACCCTGCTCTCCGCCCACCTGGGGGTCTCCCTCCTGAAACCCTCGATGGTTTCTCTCCTGCGAAACAGACCTATCAACGCTTTGAGGAACACAGCTCAGCACCTTTTTTTATCGCGGCTATTATGTCCGATGGCTTTGGCGGGCACCCCTCCACCTTTATGTCTCCCTTTATCCGGGGTCCCTTGCACTTGAACACACCACCATTTATGGCACAGGCACCTATGGCTATCGTTACCTTCGGTTCCGGCCCCTGTTCAAGCACC
>CAYVAH010000025.1:0-10346 GCA_964449215.1 Candidatus Undinarchaeota archaeon
ATCCACTCGGAATTGAATGTGGATTATACGCACGTCTCGAGAAAAGCTTTGCCAATAACATCAAAACTTTCCGCTTGACTAGTCCCCTATTGTGAACCTTAAAGTCTTTGCAGAACTTGAGGAAATTGTAAGGCGAACTTTCAGACAATACAAAATCCATCCATACCCCTGTTTCTGCTGGCGGCTTGCCCGAAGCAAATTCATACAAAAAGGCAAAGGTTGGCCGCAGTTTTTTTGTTTCTTTTTTTGAAGCACCAAACCCAAATTGTTTAAGCCTCTTTGCTGGGAGCGAATCGACATTTATGATGATTTTTTTCATTTTTGTCCAACCTCCCTCGCACCTAACACAATTTCTTTAATGACCAAATAAAAAAACAGTAAAAATGTAATCTCTGCAGGTGGGACTAAAAACAGTAAATCTGAAAAAAACTTTGATGTTTTAAGGGCGATAAAATAGAAAACTGATTGGAATGAGAGGAACACTTGTGAAATGATTTTCAATATTGCATGTTCGTTAGATGAATATATCCTAAAAACCAGAGGAAAGCACCAGAGAAACACATGCCAAGGTCTGAACGAATCTGAAAGCAAAAAGGGTGTTAATAAGTACAATTCAAATTTTACAGAATCATTAGGGACATAATTTATCATTTTAATGTACCATAACAACAGGAGTACCTTTAAAATTAGCAGCACCCAGTTCGGTATAACCAGTCCAAAATTGTAAGATACCTCAGCTATTATGTGAAACGGCGATATATTGGTACTTCTCGAGACATCTCTGATTTCATGATATGATTCTGGCAGTTTTTCTATGCGCCCATAATAAGAAGTGATTCTGTCCACAAACATAGGAATTTGATTGGCCGTTCCTGCAATAAATACCAGTATCAAAGCTAATGACAGTACAAGCTCTTTCAATTTTTTATTTCCGATAAAATACAATAGGATTGAAACCCCCCAAAATTTTATCACTGTTGTGGCCGCACCGACAAAAGCAACAAGACTGCTGTATGGAAAAGCCCATGCCAAAGTGGCTGCAAACATAAGGAGGGTGTTAATATTCCCCAATGAAAAGTCTCTTTTTACTGGGAACCAAAGAAACAGCAATAGAAACAAAAGCAGTGCTTCTTTCAAATCCAAGTTATTTCTCTCTTTAATAAAATAAACTGTCAGTAACAAAATTATAATCTTTAAAATATTAAACCCGATGCAGAACAAGTTTCCTGCGGGAAATAAAGCCATTACAGACAGAAACAGTAGCGCACCGGGAGGGTATATGAAACCTTCTTCGAGATATGCGTTGTTTTTGGATACCCATTTGTCTACAGCATTCTTGAAGACACGTGTATCCCCACACCCAAACACAGGATCTACATTGTGACCGAGCATCATTAATACGCCTTTCATTAAACCGGGCGCAGCGATTATCAAAGTTAAAAGCAGAAAATATGTGCGTCGTTTCATTTTATGACCCCCTCAAAGACAATAACCAAATCCTTTACGACTTTTTTCCAGTCAAGATTATTTTTGATGAAAAACCTTCCTTGCTCTTTCCAATTCGAAACAGCCCGCTTTCCCGAGTTTGAAATGACCCTCACAAACTCGCTAACATCCTTTGGTCTCACTACAACACCACACCCTGCAGCTTCAACTATTTCCGGCAAACCTCCAGCTCTGCTGCACACGACTGGTAACTCCATCGCCATTCCCTCCAGCAGCACAAGTGGCAACCCTTCATTTTCGCTCGGGATTACTAGCACATCACAAGCGCCATAAACTTCCCTCAATTTCTTTTTGTCATAAATCGGTCCCAACCACTTCAAATTTTTTGGAGCATCTTCTAGGAGGTATCTCTCTTCACCATCTCCCACCACAATAAATTCCCAGTCTGAGACCTCTTTGGCAATTTCAATGAAGTGCCTGAGCCCCTTAACGGGCATGAACTTTCCTACAAAGAGTGCTGTTGGTTTTGTCAGCCCGAGTTTTTTCCTTATTTTTTTTCTGTCAACTTTCCTTGGGTCAAAGAATTCAGTGTCAACACCATTTGGTATTATGTGCAATGGCTTCAGTATCTTAAACAGTCTCATGTGAAACTCGGTAATCGAGGTCACCGCGTCCATGGAATTTGCTGTGATTTCCTCAATCAACCACATTATCGGCACTTTTAGCCATCTTCGATCCACAATTGCTTGTTCTGTGGAAGTGCCGTGGAACGTGAGCACTTTTTTGAACTTTGAAAATATGAATGGGAACGCAGGGGACCAGTTGTGGAAATTTACAACATCAATATTCCTTGTTTTGACAAACTTTTCAACCTCCTTGCGCTTCTTAATGAAATTCAGATAATTATCAGACCCGGGAACCACAAAAACTTCTTTCCAGAACTTCTCAAACTTATTTGTGTTTTGTGGCCTGTCTCGCACGATCAAGAAGACTTCGTGTTTTTTCGACAGTCTTTTCGCAATCTCGCGCACGGCATTTTCGACCCCGCCCAACTTCATATATTGTGCCAGAAAAAACGCGATTCTCACTGAATCAACCCCCTGATACCTTCCTCGAGACTTATTTTTGGGTTCCATTCCAGTTCCTTTTTTGCCTTGGCGTTGGATACGAGGTACTTCACAGGGATTTCATTGGTTTCCCGGTACACGACCCTGGATTTGGAGCGTGTGAGTTCTATGATACGGTTTGCAACTTCCTTTATGCAGAAATTTTTTCCGTATGCGATGTTATAAGACCCATTTCCTTTATCTAATGCCTGCATAATTGCACCCACAACATCGCCAACATGCAAAAAATCCCTTTCTTGGCTTCCGTCCCCCCATATTTCTACCGGTTCTCCGCTCATAGCTCTTTTGACAAAAATGTTGATTACGCCTCTGCCGCCGGGCCCGTAAACATTTGTGAACCTGAGAATGGCATGCTTAATCCCAGAGTTCCTGACCAGTTCTTCGCCAATGACTTTGGTCACTCCATAGAAATTTTGCGGCCGTTTCTCGGACTCTTCGTCAATAACACCTTCCAGCTTAGGATCGAAAACGGCTATGCTGGACGCGAACACTATTTTCTTTGCCTTTGATTCCTTACA
Source organism: Candidatus Undinarchaeota archaeon (assembly GCA_964449215.1). GTDB lineage: Archaea > SpSt-1190 > SpSt-1190 > SpSt-1190 > SpSt-1190 > CAYVAH01. Next base: position 3,092 of record CAYVAH010000025.1, read on the forward strand.
CACCCTTACGACGTTGAAGGTTCCTTCAACATTAGTCCTGAAGTACTTTTCCATTTCATTGTCCGATTCATGGGCGTTAGTTAAGGCGGCCAAATGCACGACAGTGTCACCACAGTTGATTTCATTTTTCAAGGAGTTATAATCAATCAAATCAATCTTTGAGAATTCTACATCAATCTTAGGTGCATTGATGTCAATAACCTTTATACTCCTGCCTTTTTCTATGAGTCGTTTTACAAGAGCGCTCCCGATGAACCCCGCGCCCCCTGTTATGACAATCACACATAACCCAAAGAACTTTTTTTAAATAGTTCATCTCTATGCTTTTGTTGAAATTCGTCCGATAAAATATTATGCTTAAACCCGCACGAAGTCCGAGAGCCTTGCTTCCTTCTCCCCTTTTTCTATGTCCAGTTCTGAAAGCATTTCAGTTATCCACCTCACAAAGCGGAACAGCTTCTTCCGGTCGCTCCAATACCAGCCTTTCAGCACTTCCTCCATGACCCTGTCATAGTCCTTGAATTTTTCGTTCAGTTCCCTCCACTTCACTCCCGCAAGCTTTGAAGCAAGGGAGGCATCATAGGGAAGGACACCCTGAAGCATAAGGAAAGCAATCACGGGGTAACCGACATAGCCGCGGAACCTTGTGGCAGGGTCAGTGCTGCTCACAGTGTTGCTGGCAGCATCCCACCTTACCCTGTATGTCCTTTTCCCATCAGAGCCTGTTACAATGGCTTCCTTGGGACTCACAACCTCTATCCGGCCATCGGCTATGGCCCCGAGCGCCTCGAGCACCTTTATCCGGGGCGGTGCCCTCAGCTTCATAAAAGGAAAAGGGTTGCAGGTTTTTAAACGCATGGTTTGAAGGTTTCCGTGCTGAATTCCCTAAAAAAGAATGTCCTGGACCCCATCTTCGCACGTGGTGGATACAACCCATACAGCACACTCGCCCTCGCCCTGTTTTTCATAGCGGTCGTGGAGCTTTACTGGAGGTTGTTCGCCAGGGGAAAGAACCAGGAGGAATTCCGGAGGGTGGCGGTCCCCTTCATAGTTCTTGGCGGGCTGTTGCGGTTCGCAGACACCAGGCTCGTGCCACCAACCCCTCTCACCGTGACCCCTGGAGTCTATCTCCTGGTGCTTGCCATTTTCACCCTGAGCTACCAGCTCCTTGGCGCCCAAAGGGCCTGGAAGCTTGGGACCTTTGCTTCAATCGCCCTCCTGCTCTCCCTGACACCCTTTCTCCACCTCACCCACGCCCCACTATTAGTCCTGACACTGATAATCTGCTGGCTGAGCTGGAAGGTCTACAGCCGGCTGGACTTCATGGAGGACCTGTTCGCCTGGCTCCCGCACGTGTTCGAGGCGTGGATAACGAGCTTCGGTGTCTGGGCAGGTCTGGCGGAGGAGCATGTAGTTGCGGGGATACTCATGGGAAAGAATCCCTTCCTCTTTGGGGTGGTGAAGACACTGCTCCTCCCCCTCATAATGTCCCTGCTAAAAAACGTAGAGGATCGGCAGAAAAAATATGTGGGCACAGTTATAGGAATGCTCGGACTCGGTCCGGGGGCGAGGGACCTGCTGGAACTGTTGAGCCTGGGTGGTTGAATGGGGTGCGTGGTATTCGACACAAGCTTCCTGCTGAACTGCGTGAAAGCCAGGGTGGATTTCCTGAGGGAGATTAAGATGCGAATTGGGCCCTTCACCCCTGTTGTTCCCTCTCCTGTGATAGATGAGCTGAAAAAGCTGGCAGCCAAGAAACCGGAGGCGAGGGTGGCCCTGAAACTCGTCGGGGAAGCAAGGGTTGTGGAGAGCCATTTGGGGGCGGACAGGTCAGTGGTGGAGATCGCTGCAAGCAAGGGATGCTATCTCGCCAGCACTGATGGGGAAGTCAGGTCAAGGGGAAGGGAGAGGGGAATAAAGCTCGTCACACTGCGCGAAGGAAAGCATATACAAATGTAACCACTGCCCCGGAATACGAGTATTTAATTATGGAGTGGCATATTTATGGAGTGCAAGACTGGAGGGACGGTTTCAGGGCGCTGCTCACACTGTCAAAGGCTTTTTTTCCGTATATGCTCCTGAAGCTCCCGGAGCTCGTGGTGTTGTTGCTACCGGTAGCCGTGGCAAGCATCCTCATGGACCTGAAGGCGTCAAAGGATTTCGCGGTCCTGGAGCTCGAAAATGGGGAAATACTCGTTCCAAAAAAACCGCGGGTGCAGCGCATACTCGCCTATTCGCTTATGGCGGACTGCCTGATGATGGCGATACTCGCCTACGCACTCTCCGGATATGACTCAGTGGTGATGGTCAACAGTGCCATATTTTACGGGCTTTATCTGCTCGAGACCAGCGGGGCGAAGGCAGCCGTTGAGGCATACCGCCCGGAACTTGTCAAGGAGCAGGAAGTTTTTGTGGAAAATTAGCCGCTCTCCAGGACATTCTGGTAGCTGTTCAGAATCTCCCGGAAGACCTCCTGGGTCCCCTCACCGAATGTCTCGAACGCCTTCACGGTGTATGGTCTCCGCATCTGCCGCCTTCTCTTGATGCTGTTCACCGTCTTGTAGGCAGCCCAATAAAGAAGCCCCAGAGGCGGGATGGACCACACATAACGGTGACTCATCTTCCCCGCACGGATGCCCACCTCCCTCTGGACCTCACCAGAAAGATAACCGAGAAACTGCTTGTAGTAATCCGGACCCTCCAGCTCTTTCAGCCGCATGTGCTTGTATGCCCAGAATCTCCCGTACTGTTCCCCGGCAAATGCCCTGATAAGCTCCCAGTTGGCAGCCAGCTCCGGGCTCAGCCTGTCCCGGACACCCCTCTCCTCAAGCTCCTCGAACAGGGCATCTACTGGATGTCGATTTTCCATGGAGCATTGCACAGTAACAAATTAAAAAACTATCCGTGACAGTCAGACCACTGCATAAGCTTTCATGTCGAGGTTGTCATAGTGTCCGATCAGGCAGTCCTCAAAGGCGTCCTTCAGCTCCCTCAAGTAGGATGCGAGCCCTTCCCTGAAGGCTTCTTCAAGCTCCGGGTTCTTCTTTTTGTAGAGGTATTTCCTAATCTTCCTCACCAGAAACGGTGAAGAAGCCAGTGCAGCTGCCAGCACATCCATGAGCACACTCGCGGGAAGTGCCCGGAGGGCGTTGCTCGCCACCTCGATACCGGGAGCAAGAGCCGCCAGCCCGTCAAGGTACTTCATCCACTTCGGATTCAGGTATTCCTCCCTGCCCTTTTCTATTTTGTCGGCGAGCCCTCCAAGATACCGGGGGATGTCCACCACCGAGCAGGGTTTCTCCGGCTCCTCGAGGTTGGTGTAGCACCACTCCAGTTGCTTCCTGCCCTCAGAACGCTCACGACCAAAAACAAACTTATCAACAGCCGCAACCTCCTCAAGGAAGTCCTCCTTGGGGAGGTACTCCTCTCGGTCTTCCATCATTAATATTCCGCAGTAGTAAATTATAAATAATATCATTAGCCAACTGTCGAACAATTCTGAACAAGTGTCGAAAGGAACACCAGTCATTTTATTATCGTGGCACTCTCTCCCCCGTGCCAGCTGACCCTCGGGCGGACACGCATCTGATAAATCTTCTCGGCATTGTCGTCCAGAACCACGGCTGCACCCTTGAAGCGGGGCAGACTGCTTATGTATTTCTCCAGGGGAAACTGCATATAGGTCCCCATTATGCTGTTGAGCGCCCCTATGTCCAGCTCCGCCGTGACCCTGTGGCTGATCACTATGTCAGCCTGCGTGAAAACATCGGAGTGTATCTTCCCCGGCTGCTGTGTCGCCAGCACCAGCGTTATGCCCGGTTGCCTGCCCTCGCGGATGAGCTGGATAAGGGCACGGGCTGAGGGCGTCTCAACCTTCGGCGGCAGATACTCGTGAGCCTCATCTATGAGAATCCAGGGCATCGGCACCTTCACAGCAACCTCACGACCTATATCAACGTGGCGGGTTATGTCCGCCCGCTCTTCACCCTTGCGCGCCACAGCACGGGCTTCAAAAATCTTCCTCCCAAGCAAGCCGATAAGGAGGGACTTCACCCTGGTGCCAAGCATTGAGAGGTCAAGGACATTCACAGTCCCGGGGGTAAGCAGCTCCGAAACACGCGTTCCTTTCTCACTGAACACCCCCCAGGATTCCGCCGCCCTGAGTCTGTTCACAAGGGCATCGCGAACGCTTTCAGGAGCCCGGGTATCCGCCTCCGCCATCTTCACCATCTGGTCTATGCTCGAAGGCCTGTGGCGAAGGACCCTCTCAAGCAGAACACCCACCGGACTGAAAAGGTCCAGCCCGAAGCTGTCCATCCAGTCCTCCACTGACAGGTCAAGGGGATGAACGGCAAGAACACCATCTGCCGGAACTCCCGACTCCTTGTATTTGTCCAGCCAGCCCCGGGGAACTAGGACCCGGGTGGGGATGGACGTTGGTTTGAGACCCCACTCCTTCAACAGCCCTTCCTGGCGGGCATTCGGGTACCTCATGGTCCAGTATATCCCCATCGTGTCAAATATCACGACCGTGAGTTTTTCCCTCAGCCGGCGGGGGAGGAATATTATTTCCTCCGCTATCACACCGAGAGTGTAGCTCTTCCCCTGTCCCCTCTTGCCAGAAACGAGAATCACATGCGGCCGGGCGAGGTCGAGAAGAAGCTTGTTGGCAAGGTTTACTTTATCACCGGTCCTGACATAGTGCTTGCCCAGGTGAGCCAGACCCTCATCTCCAAACTTCTTCAGGTCATCCTCATCCCTGCCCACAATTATGGGACGCACACTAGAATTCACGCAGGGAACATATAACGTTATCTGCGCCTGCGACGTGGCGGCTGCTTGACCCTGCGCTTTGCTTCGTGGAGCTTTATCCCCCTGTGCTTGGCACAGGCTATGCAGAGATAGACCTTGCGCAGCTCCCCAAACTGTTTTTTGAATATCGGTGCGGCCTTGTGGCGGGGGGTCGTCCGCCCGCAGGAATCACATTTTATCCGCCTTTCCCTCATTTCTCTTCCTCCAGTTCTTTCAGGGTGACCACAGCCGAACCCTTCAGCCCGGATTCAGCAGTCTTACCCACTATCAATCCAACACCGTGGTTCCGGCATATCCCGACAATTTTCCTGCTCACAGAACCGTCCATCACCACTGTATCTGCCTTGAGTATCTCAAGGTATCTCCCCAGTTCCACCGTGGGGACCTTCCCGAGTATCTCGGAATCGCGAAGCAAGTAGGCACCCCTCGTCCCGACCAGGTCATCAAGGAGCTTTTTGAACTGCTCCTTCTTTTCTTTGGAGAGCCTGATCGCCTTCTCGCTGGTTTCTTTTTTTACCTTCCTGCCCTGCCTCTTTGGAGGAGCCGCCTCAAGAGTGACACCAAGGTTCGCCCTTACCTGCTCGGCAGTTTCCCTCCCCCTGAGCGCCTTGTGTATCTCCTTCTTGCTGAGCTCCTCGACTTCCTTTCCGTCAGGAGCCCGCGCTATGAAGTCTATGTCCGCAGCCATCAAGAACTCCTTGATTATCAGGTCCCCACCGCGGTCGCCATCAACGAACAGCGTGACCACCTTGCTCTTGCTTAGCTCTATGACCTCTCTGGGTATCTTGTTCCCGCCGATTGATATGACATTCTTTATCCCGTGCCTGAGGAGGTTCAGCACATCAGCCCTGCCCTCAACCACTATCAGCTCCTCACTCGAGTCCACAGCAGGACCGGAAGCGAGCTTAGACGGGCCATAGGTCAGGAGTTCCGCCTGCCGGACCGCTTCGGTAACCTCCTCCAGGAGTTCCTGACTGTCCGGGCCCTTCATCAGCATGTCCTTGAGTATATTCTTGGCCCGGTCAACTATGTATTTGCGCTTACGTTCCCTCACGTCCTCGACAGCAACAGCCTTCACCCTTGCCTCACAGGGCCCTATGCGGTCGATTGTCTCAAGGGCGGCGGCTATTATCGCCGTCTCTGCCTTGTCCATGCTCGAAGGGAGCTCAATCACACCATCAGTCTTCCCGCTTCTCGTCTTCAGGCTAACCTCTATACGTCCGATCCTTCCACTTTTCTGCAACTCCCTCAGTTCAAGCTCCGGGCCCAAAAGGCCTTCAGTCTGTCCAAACACAGCACCGATAATATCGGGCTTTTCAACCACTCCGTTTGCAACGATTTCAGCCTTGATTATGTATTTTGCAGCAACGGGACTTATTTTCCCCATTGCAATCACCTCCCCACTCACAACGGCAAGTGTTTAAAAAGCTGTGTTGCTTTTCGAGTTATGCCAGCACGCTTGCAGTCAAAAGAACTCCCGGTGTTTGCAGATGAAGTTATGGTGAGTTTCACAATAAAGAGAAGCAAGGACGGGAAGAGGAAGGATGCCGTGGTGAGGATGAGTTTCATAGACAGTATGAAAAAGACCGTCATCTCTGAGGTCGTTGTCAGCCCGGTGACAGCCGATGCCCTGTCAAGGGTGCTGGGCAAAACACTGGAAAAACTCGAGGGAGCGCTCAGGGGTGAGATGAAAAGAAGGGAAGACACGACCACCTACATAGGCTGAATGTCAAACCAGCTTATTGGTTTCAGGTCCTCAAATCTCAGGCCCAGCAGCTCGCAGGCCTTTCGTATGTTGTCCTCGCTGCCCTCAAGCTCAAGAGTCGGGGGCAGCCCCTTTATGAAAACCAGCTCCCCTTTGGCTCCGGCAACATAAAAGCGGAAGAGCCTTTTTTCGTTTGTCCGTGGGTGGGAAATATCAACCCCGAGTGCCGAGAGAAGTTCCATAACCCTTCCCGGGTCACTCACCAGAAACTCCGTCTCCTCTCTGGACTTCAAGGGACCTTTTTTTCGGAGCTTCCCCTTGTGCGTCAAAATAAACTTGTCCCCTTCCTTTCTGACACGCAGAATTCCCTCACCGAGCTGGAATATCTTGTCGCTCTGGGAAAGGACCTCAATGCCCACACCAAGTTCCTTCAACCTCTTCAAAAGAGCCTCAACACCAACACCCACGAGCTTGCCCTCAAGCTCTTCCATCCCGTCCCGAAAGGGGAGGCTTAATAAAACTCACGTGCAGTTTATGTTTTGCCCGAGGTACCCGCAGCGAGCCAGAGTGAAAGGGCTGGAGCGAAGCAAAAATGAGGGTGCCGGAGGTACCCTAATGCGGATCAACCGAGCATCGGTTGGCATCAACGATTTCGAGACGAGGCGAAGCTCGTTCCATCAACGCTTTGCAAGGCCGTTCGAACGGAGTTCGAGAGGCCAGCGACGTAAGTCGCTTGGA
>CAYVAH010000026.1:0-9849 GCA_964449215.1 Candidatus Undinarchaeota archaeon
CAGCAAGGAGTTTGTTTCTGCTTTCAAATCCGCAGTCTGACTGCACTCGGGAAAATTTTTAAAGGACTGTTTCAATTCGGGGTATGCCTGCCGCTCCGAAAAAGGCGAAGAAGCTAATTCGTGCCGTTGGCAAGCGTAAGGTAGCTGTGGCCAGGGCGGTTTTGAGGCCGGGAGCTGGCAGGGTGAGGGTGAATTCGCGACCCCTGAGCCTCTGGGGCCCAAGATACCTTGTGAAGAAAATAGAGGAGCCTCTCAGCTTGGCTGGCGAGGTGGCTGGCAAGGTGGATATTGAGGTGTCGGTTCGCTCGAGCGGCATGAGTTCCCAGGCGGATGCTGTGAGGACGGCCATAGCCCGCGCTCTTGCCGAGTATGGTGGCGAGCCACTCCGGAAGAAGTTTCTTGAGTATGACAGGACTCTTCTCGTGCCTGATATGAGGCAGAATGAGCCCTGGAAACCCGGTTCGAGTAAGCCCCGCGCCGCCGCCCAGAAGAGCAAAAGGTAATTTAAATTCCCTCCCCTTATTGGGGTATGGCGTGTGTGTTCTGTGAGATTGTGAAGGGTAAGGTGCCTTGCAAGAAGGTTTACGAGAATGAGGGGGCTCTTGCTTTCCTGGACATATCCCCGTTAAGCGATGGGCATACTCTGGTCATCCCGAAAAGGCATTTTTCGAAGGCTGATGAGATGGACGCGGAAAGCTGGGGGGCCGTGGCGGACGCTCTGTCCCGCGTTTCAAGGTTGCTGGTGGAACGGCTGGGTGTCGAGAACTACAACATACTGCAGAATAACGGGAGGCTCGCTCACCAGCTCGTGATGCACGTCCATTTCCATGTTATTCCCAAAACTCCCGGGGCGGGCCTGAAGCTCCAGTGGGAGTCGCGGGCTTCGGACCTTGACAAGGTGCATGAGAGACTCACCACGGGTCAGAGCACCCTGATTCAGGGAAAAAGCTTTTAACCGCTTACTGCAAGTGCAGCTGTGATAATCCCGGTTCGGTGTTTCAGCTGCGGCTTCCCTGTGGCGGCATTCTATGAGGAGTTCAGAAAAAAGGTATTGGAGGGCAAGAGCCCCGGAGAGGCCATGAATGAGCTCGGGATAAAGCGTTACTGTTGCAGACGTATGCTCCTTAGCCAGGTGGACGTCATAGACGAGATAGCACCGTTCCGGAAGTGACTATTTCCTTGATTTTTTGGGTTTTTTTGGCTTCGGTGGTGATAAAGCGTAGAGAAGCTCTCCCCTGAGGTCTATGACGCCTTTCATGGCTCTTATTCTGGCTGCGACTCCGGGCTCCTTGATGTACATGAGCCATCTCACGAAGTCCCCGCGTTCAAAGTGGAACTCCAGGCTTTCCAGGGGAACTTTCTTCACGAGCTTCCTGAGCTCCTCAAGGTCCCGCGCCTCTCCAACCCGTTTTCCTTTGGGTGTGTTAAAGATGAATCCGTTTTTGCTCATTTACTCACCTCTTCAAAGCACCCTCGCACCTTCTTCCACATGCCTGTCGGGGTGGAGCAGGGCGACTTTAGAGCTGTCCTGTGCGGCCAGGAGCATCCCGTGGCTCTCTATGCCCTTTATCCGCTTCGGCTGGAGGTTCGCCACGATGACTATCTGTTTCCCGTGCAGGTCTGCTTCCTGGTAGTATGGTCTGAGACCCGCTACCAGTGTCCTTTTCTCCCCGCCCAGGTTCACGGTGAGCTTGTAGAGTTTGTCCGCTCCTGGGACAGGTTCCACCCGTTCAACTGTTCCGACCCGCAGGTCCAGCTTGGCGAAGTCCTTGTAGGAAATTTCCATGCTTTTTCAAGGAGCAGGGGTTTAAACAATTTCCGAGTTCTTTGCGATTGACGCGATTATATTATATACCCCTCCCTCTTTTTTTTCCATGCAAGTCGTGGCTGACTATTCCTGTCTGGTTTCAGGGGCTGTGAGCAAGTCCGTCAAGGGCGGGGAAGTTGTGATTCCCCTGAGTGTCATTGCCCTGCTGGAGAACGAGATGAGGGCCAACAAGGCGGATGGCTTCGTGGGCACAAAGGAGCTTTTGACTCTAAAGGACATGGCCAGCAGAGGGGAGATAGAGCTCCGGTTCACCGGTCAGCGCCCCCGGGTGGTCACAAAGGAGGAAGCGGACTGGGATGCGAGGGAAACCGCCCGCATTGAGGGTTCTGTGCTCATGACCTGCGATGAGGTTCAGGACAAGATTTCCCGTTCCCTGGGGATTGAGGTGGGCTTTGTCAAGCAGGAGGGGGGTCTGGACCTCTCAATAGGCAAGTTTTTTGACGAGTCAACGATGAGCGTCCACATAAAGGAGGGGCTTCCAGTCTTTGCCAAGAAGGGGAAACCGGGTGAGTGGGAGTTCGTGGAAGTGACTGAGGAGGCTCTGGACAGGGAAACTGTTGAGGGTTTTGGAAGGGAAATAGTGGAGAAGGCGGAGAGAAACCCCCTCGCTTTTATAGAGGTGGATAAGGAAGGTGCCACGGTTGTTCAGTACGAAAACTACCGTATTGTCATTACCCGGCCCCCGTTCAGCAAGGGTGTTGAGATTACGGCGGTTCGGCCCGTGAAAAAGCTTTCCCTGAGCGATTATGATATCCCCCCTGAGCTCATGAAGCGATTCGAGGAAAGGGCGGAGGGAATAGTCATAGCCGGTTCCCCGGGTGCGGGCAAGACCACGATGGCTCAGGCCCTCGCGGAGTTCTACGCCTCTAAAAAGAAAATAGTCAAGACAATCGAACACCCACGCGACCTGAATGTCATGCCCGGAATAACGCAGTACGGTCATTTGGAGGGGGATCCAGAGGGGACAGGGGAGGTGCTTCTCCTTGTCCGTCCGGACTTTACTGTCTATGACGAGCTCCGCACCACAAGGGACTTTGAGGTCTACTCGGACATGCGGCTTGCCGGTGTGGGGATGATTGGTGTTGTCCACGCCAGCAGGGCCATAGACGCAATACAGCGCTTTCTGGGGAGGCTGGAGATGGGCGTTATCCCCCAGGTGCTGGACACTGTGATATTCATCAAGGGAGGAGCGATTCAAAGGGTGTTCGAACTTGAGATGGTTGTGAAGGTTCCGAGTGGTATGGTTGAGGCGGATCTGGCACGCCCGGTTGTTGAGGTGAGGGATTTCTTCACCAAGAAGGTTGAGTTCGAGATTTACACCTATGGAGAGGAAACCACCATCGTTCCTGTCAAGGAGATGAAGAGTGACCCGTTGCGGAGGCTGGCGGAAAGGGAGCTGACGCGGTTCCTGAAGAAAGAAATACCCGGGTCGAATGTGCGTGCCAAGATAACAGGGGAGCGGAGTGCCATCCTTTACGTGGATTCGGAGTCCATACCTTACGTGATTGGTAAGAAGGGCAGGAATGTTGAGGCACTGGAGAAGAAGCTGGGGCTGAAGATAGATGTCCGTGATATTGAAGACCTGCCAAAGGGTGAGGCTTCCCCGGGGGAGGAAATACCCTTCGATGTTGAGGAGAACAAGAAAGCCGTTGTGTTCTACTTCGACAAATCTGTGAATGGGAGGCAGGTTGACTTCTACGTCGATGGGGAATACGTGTTCAGTGCCGTGGTGAGTAAGAAGGGGCGGGTCAAGGTTGGTCGGAAGACTCCCATGGGCGAGCAGATGCTTGATGCGCTGAACAGCGGGAAGAAAATCACAGTGGTTGCGTAGTATTTTAATTTCCCCCTTTTCTTTCTTTTATGGAGGTTTCCCACAGGGTTGTGGGGGAGTGCTACCCTCCCCGCCCGGAATGGTCAAAGAAGCATGATTTTGGATATGTGGCGGTGGTTGGCGGGAGCAAGATTTACCCGGGGGCCCCTGTGCTTGTCGGTCTTTCAGCTCTGCGTGCCGGTGCCGACCTTGTTTACCTTGTCACCCCACGGAAGCCTTTCTGGGCTGCCATAACCCACCCGGAGCTTGTTGCCCTCGACCTCGGGACGGAATTTCTCACACAGATGAGTGAGGATGCGTGGATTGTCCTGGGAAGGTCGGATTCTCTGGTTATAGGGAACGGGCTCACACGGAGATTCGAAGTCGGGAACACTGTGGGTGAAATTCTCGGTGAATACAACAAGCCTGTGGTCGTCGATGCTGATGCCCTTCATTTCCTTGATGAGCTTAACATAAAGAGTGAGAAGGTTCTGCTCACCCCTCACATTTCGGAGTTCAAGGTCCTGACTGGCGAGGCTCCCGAGACACTCGAAGGCAGGAAGGAGGCTGCCTTGAGACTCTCCGATGAGACCGGCTACACCGTTCTTTTGAAAGGGCATGTGGATGTGATTGCAGGGGGTGGAAAGGTCGCCACGAACAGCACGGGGAATGCTTTCATGACCAAGGGAGGGACAGGTGACCTGCTTGCGGGGGTGTGTGGTGCCCTGCTCGCGAGAGGTGTTGACCCCTTCAAGGCCGCTTGCTGTGCCGCTTATATCAACGGGAGGGCAGGGGAGCTTGCTTCAAAGGAGTTTGGCGAGGGGACCCTCCCCACGGACATAGCCCGGAGAATACCCGAGGCCATCAGGGGTTGAGCTTTTTGGCCTCCAGGAGCCTCATAAATGTTGTAAGGGCGGCTGCAGCCGTTATCAGGTAAAGGGCGGGCTCGATCAGTCCTGTAAACGAGGCGAGTATCAGGACGAGCAACCGGTCCCCGCGTTCGGCGATGCCACTCCTGACGCGGTCATCCTTTGCACGCACATAGCTGACCATATATGAAAAGATGAGGGCGGGAATCGCCACCCGGTATTGTGTGCTAAGCCCTGCGTATATCACCCCTTCTCCAAGCCTGTCCATGGTGGAGTCAAGGATGGCTCCAAATCTTGTTCTCTTGTTGAGGTTTCTTGCTACACCCCCATCAATTGTGTCAGCCACGCCGGAGAGAAGGACGAATATTCCACCCATTATGGGGTTGCTGATGTGATAGAACCACCCGGCGACGAGGCTCGCGGCGAGGGTGGTGACGGACCAAAAGTCAGGAGGGAGGAACCCCAGGACACGGAAAATCCACATATCATAATTCACATACTTCCTTAACTTCGATAGCATACTCTCCTTTCGGTCACAGCTATAAATTGATTTGCAGCAGGTCTTCGAGCTTTTTCAGTTCCTTCCCCAGAATCAGGGCAGGGATGCCCGCCGCTTCTGCGGCCTGCCTGTCATACTCAGAGTCCCCCACAAACAGTGCAGGACCCTCCAGCCCTTTCAGAACCTTCAACAGGAGGTCCGGGGCAGGTTTTCCTCTCAACACGTCATCGGCTGTTGCCACCCTGTCCACGGGCCACCCAAACTTTTTCAACATGGCTTCCAGTGTGGCCCGGCTGGCTGATGTGGCTATGCAGAGCTTATGCCCCCTGGACTTCAGTTCCTTTAACAGCTTGGTTGCCCCCGGCATCTCCCTGGCCTCCCCCGCCCGTTTCAGGAAAATCTCCTCTTTCCTCCTGAGGACAGCCTCCGGGTTCTTCGCTCCGATGGTCTTTATTATGTCTCTTGCCGTGAACCCCACCAGTCTTTTTATTCGCTCTTTTGACACCTTTTTTCCTTCCACTTCCTCGAACGCCTGAACGAAAGAGTCGGCGTGCAGGTCGTTGGTATCCACAAGTGTCCCATCAAGGTCAAAAATGTAAATCATGCTCTCACCACGGGACGTCCTTGAGCTTCAGTATGTAACCGAGGATGTTTGCTCCCCTGTGCAGTGCCGGGGTTGCCAGCAGCACCAGCAACAGTTGCTTCAACTCCCAGGGATAGAAGGGAACTGAGGCCACAAGGGCAAAAGTTATGAAGTCCATGCTGTCCAGGAGTCCCGCCTTTGACCCCCTCGGCATTCCCAGTCTCCGTTTGGCAAATGAGCCTGCCATGTCCCCCATGATTGCCCAGAAGCCAAGGAATGCCCCCAGGGATGCAGAGCAGCCCGGCAGCGCATAACCCGTCAGGGCTCCAGCAATAACAGCCGCAATCAAACCCTGCCAGGTCTTGCCGTTCCCCAGCCACCTTTTCCCGTCGGGAGCCACCGCCCCCCCGTCAACCGGCACAGCCAAGGGTGACTTTATCCCGCGGGCGAAAACCGGGGCCATGTTGGCAACGTAAGCCGGGAGAATCCAGACAAATGCCTGCAACCACCATTCCACTTTATCACCTATATGAGCCTCATTATCATGAGTTCGAGCTTTGCCGAAGCCCGGGTCAGGTTCCACAGGTTATTCCCTTCGACCACCACGGTGCGGTTGATGAGTTCGATTTTTGTTTCATTTGAAAGCTTGAGGAATACCACAGCCTCTTCTTGCGTGGTGTTGAAGGGGTCCCTGTATGGGTATGTCCTGTTTATCTCGTCGGTGTAAGGTTTTGTGGTGGCAAACACCACTTCGAACGGGCGGTTGGCAAGGAATTTTGCGAGTTCGGCGTATGCCAGGCTTACATTTCCCGACTCATCAGGGTTGAACACCGCGTAGACCCTTGGGGACATGTAAAGCAGCGAGTAGATGAGCATGCTTGGGGGGCTCTCGACCTTTTCAGCTTCCCTCGGATCAGCTCGCATAACTATGCTGTACCCCGGTTGGAGTTCCAGGTAGTATATGCTCGTGTTTGCGGCCGTTTTCTGCCCATAGACGCTCATGCCCTTCCAGTTGCCGAGATATTCAATCTTTGGCTTTTCTGGAGCGGGTGGCTGGTTGTCGTTTCTGGAAAGCACTGCGGAAGCCACTGTAAGGAAGAGCATGATAATGATGAGCATCATACTCTTGTTCCGCTTGCTCATCTTCAATTTCGGCATTACATGAGACCCCCCGGGCAGTTTTAACATTTACTCCACGTTTACTCTGAAATCATGGTTCCCTTGGCGAAATCGAAGTCCAGCCCGACAACATGGGTCTTTATTTTTGACCTGATTATCACGTGGATTGCCTGTGGGTCGAGCACCCCATAGTGCCCCGCTCTCGTCCGGTCGTCCGCCCTGCGCTTCAGCTCCGAGAAACTGATCCGGTGAATCACCCTGGCTCCCGGGTCCTCTTTCGGGTCGTGGGTGTATAGCCCACCAACATCCTTTGTCAGTATGAGCACATCCGCCCCGAGGAAGTCTGCAAGCTCCGCTGCCACGGCGTCGGTGCTCTGTCCGGGAATTTGCCCGCCGGTGACGGGCTTTTTCATCAGGTTCGCCTCAACCTGCGCGAAGTCCTTGCAGTATGTTCCTCCAAGCAGTCGGGCAAGTGCCTTCGCGTTCACGTGTGTGAGCTCGATTCCCAGGTAGTCCAGAAATCCCTCCGGAAAGTTGAATCTCCTGTAGAGTTCAAGCACATCCTTTGCTGCCGAACCGGCGCCTACAACAAATGCAAGATTTCCATTGAAACTCCCTATAAACTTTTTCAACTCTTCAAGTTTTTCTGGGTGGTTGCACAGCGAGCTGCCAGCTTTCACAACTCCAAGCATACCAATACTTCCACAAATCGATAAATATTCCTTCCTGTTTTCGTTCCATGCGTTTGTTTGTGGCAATAGATGTTGATTCCTCTCCATTTGAGGAGGAGCTCAAAAAAATCAGGGACTCAGTTAAGTGCCGGGCGAAGTTTGTGGACCCTGGAGCAATGCACATAACCCTCAAGTTTCTGGGGGAGGTTCCCGGGGCCCGCGCTATTTCGGAGAAACTTGACTCGCTGGCCGGGTTTGGTCCCTTCCACATCAGGCTTTCCGGTCTTGGGGCCTTTCCGTCGCCCGGCCGCCCCCGGGTTCTCTGGGTAGGTGCCATCTCGGACAGGCTCCCGCTCCTGGCGGAAACCATTGAGTCCCTCCTGCGGGATTTCGGTGAGGACTCGCGGAAGTTCCACGGTCACATGACCCTTGCCAGGATAAAGGAGCGGTGCGACCTCCGGGGGCTGGTCGAGAGCTACTCCGGCAGGATGTTCTCGGAGTTCACTGCTGACTCCATAGTGCTAAAGGAAAGCATATTAATGCCCGGGGGACCTATATACAGGACAGTCCACAGGGTGAAGCTTTGACCAACCAACCATATGCACAGGGCGTTTACAGGGCGGGCTATTACCCGTACCCACCTTCATACGCCTATTATCCGACCAGGAGTTTTCCTTACAAATCCAGGAAGTCCGAACTGCTGTATCCTGCCATTCTGATAATCGCGGGTCTGCTCCTGATCGGATATGGATTTGTCAGGGTCGAGAAACTCGACCCCCAGATATCAAGAATGGTGGCACTGAATCCGGATGCTGAGATAGCGGCTGTGGTTTTCTGCGACCCCTGCACCGCTGTAGATGGGGAGTCCCTGGGCGGTGGAAAAGTGATGGTGGTTGACAAGGCCGTGAACGTCCGCCTTCTTGCAGAAGCCCCAGGGGTCAAGCAGGTTCGCATGGTCGGGAAGCTTTAGCCGTATATGCTCGGATAGGGGTCCCAGGTTTTCCCTGCAACTTTTTTCTGCCTCTCTGCGGCTTCTTTTTCGAGTGGTGATGGGTCCACCTTCATCCCGATTCTGGAGGCGAGATGCCTTATCACCCTTGCCGCGGCGGACGGGTCCGGTGTGTGTTCGGCTTCCGCCAGCACCAGGTAGCCTTCCATCCCCCTCTCTTTCAGTTCCATCATCAGGGGGCCATAGATGCCAACCACAAAGCCGAGCTTCATCTGGTCGAGCTTCACGTCGTCCAGGTACCTGTCCTTCCAGCTCACCACATAGACCTTCTTTCCTTCCTTTTTTTCACTCCCGCCGAGGATTATGACCTCCTTGGGCCTCTTGGATTTCAGCCATTTCGCGAGTTCTGAGGCGAACTCATGGGAAAGATTGTCCGGGATCATGATATCCGATACCAGAATGACCGTGTCCTCTTTCCGGTATATGCGGATTGGCGCCTCAGGCCTGCTTTTCCTGATTATTGCCAGTGCCGGGAGCTTTTCACTGCGGATATGCCCGACCTCCTCGAAGCCCAGCTTGTGAATGATGAACTCCGAGGCTATGGACCCGACCATTCCCGTCCCCGGGAACCCGAGAACTATATTCTTTACCTTCTCTATGGGCCGGAACTCCTTTATTATCACAAAAGGGTTCATTCGCGCTCGTATTTATATCCTGCCTATCTCCAGGACCTCGTAACTGGACACCAGAGGGTTCGTGGACAGCTTGGTTTCAATCGGGTCGAGTCCGCCCTTGCTGTCAGGGACGCGCACAAGTATTTCCAGGGCGCTCACACCAAAGGCTATTGGCTTTTCTTCAATCACCTGTGCAAAGTCCAGACTCTTCTTTAACTCATCCATCTTGGAAAAGTCCGCAGGCATCACACGTATTTTCGCAACCACGTCTCCCATTCAGGTCCCCCACACAGGAGTATAAATGTTTTTACCCGCTTCTCAGCTTTTCTGCCCACTCCTCCACATCATCAAGCTCGATATACATCTTCAGGGCACGCTCTTCGGAACCAAGCTCAAATGTTATCGGGATGTCCATCTCCCTCCCTGTGTATCTGACTTTTATCTCGTTGCCCTCTACCTGCTTCTCCACATTATCGAACTCGTAGCTCATGAATGCATGAAAAACTTTCAGGTAGAGCCCATCGAGAGGCTGTTCGAGTCTGGCGCGGGTGACTCCATTTTTTCCTTTGAATGTCCTGTAGAAATCCCCGTATGCCTGGGTGAAACACACAAATTCGCTCAGACTTGCCGTGTTCTGGCTGACTACCACACTATCGAGTCCCCCGGTAAAACGGGAGGGAATTTTCCGGTATTCCATGAAGCAGAAAGGTCTTTCCTCCCTGAGCTTTCCCAACACCTTCAATCCATCTGTCACCTCGATGCTCTCGGGTGCCTCGTTTGGGTTGATTTTGTATGTGATTTCCATGTCAGATAACTACTGTGGAGTTTATATTTGTGGTGGTTTTGT
>CAYVAH010000027.1:0-6074 GCA_964449215.1 Candidatus Undinarchaeota archaeon
ACGTCCGGTGTTATATTCGTGACCTCCTCATAGGGCACCGTAATGGTGTGCAGGACCATCTGTTCAATTTCCTTGCTGGAGTAAGGGGCGTTTCCTCCCTCCTTGTGGGCTATCTCTATGGAGTCGAGCTGGAGCAGAACACTCAAAGGTAACGTGGGGAGGGTCATGTAAACAGGACCCTTGTAGCCGTATTTGAACAGGAATGGTGTGAAACCGCTGTGGTCGAGGTGGGCGTGGGAGATGACAACAGCATCCAGGCGGGGTATTGAAAACTCAGGGGCGTCCAGCAGGGGGAACTGATTGTTCTTGTCACCCACATTTATTCCGCAATCCATGAGGACCCTGGACTCGTTGGTCTGGAGCAGTGCCGCGCTTCTCCCCACTTCCCTCGCCGCCCCGAGAAAGCTCACCCGGACCCACTCCGTTTCCTTGGCATCGCCATATATGCGCATTCCCACCTCGTTGAGGAACTGTGCCCTGTCCTTGCTGTTTTGGGTGAGTATTCTGCGGATTGTGTTTATTATGTCCGACTTCAAGGGGGGTTTTCTCTGCACCACAGGTGTCCAGGCCGTTTTCTTCTTTATCAACTGGAGCTTCTCTGCGCCATTTCCCAGAACCTCGCTCGGTTTCTCAACCTCTATAATCACCTTGGAGCCGAAGGTGTCGAAGAATATGTCCGTGACTCCCGCGGACTCGATGGTCTGCCTTATTGACTGTTCGGCCTCTTCCGGCGGGAGTAGCAGGGAACGGTCTGCCCGTGCTTCCACCCTGAGCTTGACTTCCTTTGCCACTTCCCTCAGGTATTCGTGGGCCTTCATGAGAAAGTTAAAGCTCTTCGTGAAGACGACGACATTAGCAGCTTCGAACCTGCTTTCGCCGATATCTGCCCTGTCGGGCAATAACCCTAAAACACGGTTCAAAACTTCTTCTCCACTCAAGTCCTACACCTACTGAATTTCCCTGTAGCCTTCTTTGTCTATGACGGCAATTGTGAGCTTCCTTCCTCCTGTGTATACGTCCCTTTGCACGGCCGCATCCAAAGCCCGCTTTGCAAGCTCTATTGCTTCCTTTTCGGTCATGTTCTCTCTGAACTGGCTTTCCAGCACTCCCATCGCAAGCGGGGAGCCTGATCCTGTTGAAAAGTATTTTTCGCCCCTACCTATCCCACCGAACGGGTCTATGGAGTATAGCTTTGGTGCATCATCATACCCCCCGATGACCATGGCGGCTATGTACGGGAAATACCTGTTCGAGTGGAGGACGTTGCTCAGGAGGGTGACCAGGCTCTTGGTGGTGACCTTTCCGTTTCCCATCTCATAGAGCTTTGCCTCCACCTTGAGCAACCGGAGCAGGAATTGCAGGTCCCCCACAACACCCGCCGTGGTTATGGCTATCCTGTCCGTCACCGGGTGGATTTTCTTCTCGAACCTGCTCTCCACATAAGCCGATGTGCTTTGTGAGTCTGCAGCCAGCACCACACCGTCCTTGTATATGAGACCCAGTGTGGTAGTTCCTTTCTTCACCTGTTTTTCAATATCCATCCAAACCACCAAAACTTCAGTTTTTGCGGGGGGCGTTTAAATAGCTTATGTTGAATATACTGCCAGTGTTACAATTTTTCCCCTGGTTGCCTCGACGACGGCCTCAACTGTGATGGGTTTCTCATTCTTGAAGTGGTTTGTCAGTGGCCAGTTTTTCAGCAGCACATGCCACACCGGTGCCTGATAGTCCTCATCATACACCACGAAGTCCATGGAATAAACGCGCAGGTGCTTTGCTTTCTTCAGGGCCTTTTTCACACGCTCGTCGCTTTCAATTATTTCAAGAACCTTCCTGTCCGTGAGAAAGTTCAGCTTCCTTGCGAAGGCTTCTTCGTCCGTGACGCTGCCCATCTCCTTGGTCAGGTCCTTTACGTTTTTGCTGAACTTTTCGCCCTCATAGGCAACTTCCACCTGCACGGGTTTTCCGCCGTTGGCAATCAGGAAGGCGAACTCCGCCATATCTACCTTTTCTTTTCCCTCAACGGTCCGGTGCCAGGATGCCGAGAGGCTCAGTATTGCTCCCCTTTCTCCCGAGAATTCCAGCGCTTCCGCCGGAGGCACTATCGTTTTTGCCAGGTTACCCTCTAGCTTTTTTTCCAGCACCCGAACCACCCCTCAACTTTTTCTGCAGGGCGTCCATCTCCGCTTTTGGGAGAGCCCGCTTGTTTTCCATATCAGGAACGACCCCCATCAGGTCATAGTCATACCTGGGGACCACGTGGATGAAGGCGTGTTTTATCACGCTCTGCGCGGTTATTATGTTGACGAAATCGGCCTTCAACTCCTTTCTCATGGCTTCCGCCACCTTCCGCGCCACCTTTACCATGTGGATGAATTCCCCGTCGCTCAACTCAAACACATCCTTCACATGCTTCTTGAAGGCGACTATCACGTGACCTTCAGTCACAGGGAAAGCATCCAGAAATGCCAGGGTGGTGTCGTCCTCATAGATTTTCCAGCTCTTCTCACTGCCACTGATTATCTTGCAGAAGATGCAATCCTTGCCACCCATAGTTGACTC
The DNA here is from genome assembly GCA_964449215.1 of Candidatus Undinarchaeota archaeon. Lineage (GTDB taxonomy): Archaea > SpSt-1190 > SpSt-1190 > SpSt-1190 > SpSt-1190 > CAYVAH01. Next base: position 2,563 of record CAYVAH010000027.1, read on the forward strand.
AGTCAGGGTTCATAGTTAAGCTTGACGCCGGCGAATGCCGATAGCCGTCGCAACGCTCCGAGCTTTTCCCTTCTCTCCAGCTCCGAGCCTTCGAGGGCGCCCCTCAGCACCTCGATGCTGCGGTCGTATCTCTTCCGGTTTACCGGGTAGGGTATTCCATCCTTTCCCCCGTGGGCGAATGAGTACTTGACGGGGTCTCTACGGCTGGCTCTGGAGTCATAGATGAGCTCGGCGAGCATTGCCAGTGCTCTCATTCCCCTCTGGTTGACTCCGGAGAGCATAAGCTCCTTGAAGTCTGCTGGATTCGCCTCATAGGCGCGCAGGAGGTTCCTGTAGCTTCTCTGATCGAACCAGTGACTCTTGGGGAATCTGACATAACACCCCCCGAGTGTGGCCTGCCCTGTGAAGGCGTGCCTGTATTTCGGCAGTTCCTGCAGGACTTCCACCACGGCCTTTCTGGCGTCCTTGCTTTCCCTGTCCGTGAGATTGACGGGTTTCCCGCGGAGGTCACAGGCTATTCCAGAGTTCGGCTCCTCCTCAAACTTTTTTGGCATGTTCAGGTGATAGCGTCTCGCCCACTCCCCACTCATGCCCTGCTGGACCACGGTCCAGTTCCCCTTGCTGTCGAAGATAACGGTGTGGTGGTAAAGCTGGAACCCGTCCATCAGCCCCACCGTGTCAGCTTTGGCACTGAGCTTGCTATTTTCCTTCAGTTTCTCCGCCTTCCTTTCTGGAAGCCCGAGCATTTCCCCCTGTTTCTCTATTTCTGCAGGTATCTCGCGGAAGTGACCCTTCCCACCTGCAACCCCAATTCCTTCTATGCCTGCTTCCTTCACAGCTCCCATGGTAACTGTGGTCACCCCGGAGCTGTGCCAGTCAAACCCCAGTGCACAGCCGAAAGCCTGGAACCACAAGGGGTCTGCAAGGCGGGACACGAGCTCACCCGTGCCGAATTCCTCCACCACAATATCCCCCACGGCTCCTGCGAGCCTTTTCATGCGTTCGAAGAGCCACCTCGGTGCTTTTCCTTGATGCAGGGGGAGGTCTGCGGTTGCAGTCACGTTATTTTTAATTTCCTCTTGGACTAATGGTTTGTGGTAGTGAAGGGCAGGCATGCCAGTGTTTGGCTTGTTGGGCCGCTTGCGGTCAAGTTTTTCAAGAAGGGCATGGAGAAAAACGCCCGGAAGGAGTTTCAGGCTCTCCGGGTCCTGGAGCGGTTCAAAATAGCTCCGCGACCATACCTTCTTTTTGGGAGAGTGCTGGTGATGTCCCGGGTGAGAGGAAGGAGGATAAGGGACATGACTGCTGGGGAGGTCCGGAGATACGCCCCGGAGTTTCTAAAGGCGCTTCACACCCTGGACAGGCTGGGCATAATGAAGGAAGAAAGTCACCGTCCCGGGAAGCACTTCTACCGGACCCGCGGGGGGGTTTGCCTGATAGACTTTGAGCGTTCCCACCCCGGTAGGGGGAACGTCACACAGTTCCTGCAGTTCCTGAACCGCTTCTATCCGGGCATCACCCGGCTCGGAAAAAAATACAAGGAGAGTCTTGACCTCCGGCCCATACTTGAGTTCATCGGTTCCAGCTGACCGTTGGTTTTGGCAGTTCAAGTTTTCCTATGATTCCAAACTTCAGTTTGGCTTCATAGCCAAGGATGCGCTCCTCGCCCGGGGAAAATCTCCCGAGTTCCCAGACAAGAAGCTTCCCACCCGCCTGTCTCTTGATTTTGGGCTTCACTATGAATGCCTTGGACACCGAGGCAATCTCCGGGAGGAGGTCCTTCACTATAACATTTTCAATGGGCTCATCAGAGTTGTTCGCGATGTGAAGTCTGACCTTTATCCAGGCATCGTCCCCCTCGCGGACATACTCCATCTTCTTCCGCACTTCCATGGGTTCCGGCTTCTGGAAGACCAGGATGACCGCTATGAGAAGAAGCACGAGTATTATGCTGTAGGGTATGTAATCGACCTCGTATGTGGCGACGACCTTTTCCTCTCCCGGGGCGATGGTGTAACCCCATGAGACGACATAGCTGAGCCCCTTCTTGGTTATCTCCGGTGCCGGACTGGCCTCGAGCAGGGGCCTGTCAAGTATCCCTATCTCAGTGGTCACCTCACCTTCCTCCGGCACATTCCCTATATTTCTGGCGGTGAAGGTGACCTTCCTGCCCAGGAGCTTCCTTTCGACGTCGCTCTGCACTTCTACCTTTTCCAGTACCGGTATTGTGATGCTTGTCTCGTTGGTGATTTCCTTTCCCGGAACATGGACCCTGAGGGTATATACCCCCGCATCTTGGCTTTCCGGGACACTCATGGTGAAGCTCTTTGATGTTTTGTCGAGCGAGCCGGAAACCTTGGCAACTTCCTTGCCATCCTTTATGAGGATTATTTCAACATCTGAGGGGACCAGGTTTTCGGAAGCTTCGAGGCTGGCTATTATGGTTTCTCCCGGGTTCACTTCTGGCTGCGCAGTGATGCGCAGGAACTTCGGTCCCCCCTCCCCCTCAACGGGTTTTTTTCCAAGAACGTTGACAACTATGCTTCCCTCCCACACGCTCGTGTGGTTGGAGAGGAGCTGGACCCTGTAAATATAGGAGTCAGGGGTTGCTGCATTGCTGAAATAGAAGTTCACCGTTCCTGTCTGCCCGTAGGGGAGGGAAAGCCTGCTCGGGAAAATTCTCATCCAGGTTGGAATTCCCGTCAGTGCGACCTGGAGGTCAACCGTTTCAGGTTCGTTGTTGGTGACAACCAGCTGGAAACTGGTTCCATTCCCGTAATGGACGGTGGCAGAATTAGGTATGATCGAGCCACTAACATCTAAAGCAAAACCCAGACTCAAAACCAGCATGGCTGCCAGTAACCTTCTCATCAAACCACTAGTTATACCTTCTGTGATATATAATACCCTGCCCTCTTTGATTTCGCGATTCTCTTGACGATTTTTTTCTTCTGAAGCTCCGCCAAAGCGGAGTTTATCTGGCCCTTGCCCATCCGGGCTTTGGCCATTACCTGGTCGGCGCTCTTTGTTCGGTCCGGTGCCGTAGCTCCGAGCACCTCGAGTGCCTCATAGACCTTCCGTGCATTTGGACTCAATTCAACCATTTGTTCCACCGGCATTCCTCATTTCAGAAATTTATAAAGATATATCTCCACAACATTTTTAATGGCTGCTGGGGAGCTTACGTATGGGCAAGGTGAGATCAACGCTGATCAAAAGGACCGCAAGGGAGATGGTGGAAAAGTTTCCCGAGAGGTTCAAGAGGGATTTCAGCCACAACAAAAAAGTTCTTGAGCAGCTCCTTGTCTTCCCGAGCAAGCGCATGTTGAACATGGTCGCCGGCTATGTCACCAGGGTAGTGCGAGGGGAGGAATAGATTTTTTAACGGCAAATGCCCCTTCTAGTTGATGCCCCAATCGTCTAGTCCGGCCAAGGATACAGGCCTTTCAAGCCTGTGACGCGGGTTCGAATCCCGCTTGGGGCAAGCTTTTCACTACGCTCGGCTTCGCCTC
>CAYVAH010000027.1:6174-8803 GCA_964449215.1 Candidatus Undinarchaeota archaeon
TCGCCTCGCTGTGAAAAGCTTGACCAAAAGTGAGGCAGACGCTCCACTCGACAGCACAAGGGTATGCGGACTCGCAACTTTTTCAAAAGGTTGTTTTCTACGCTTCTCGAGGGCAATGATAAAACATAAAAGTGTGTGCTATGGTAGTTCGACGTGACCCCTGAGGGAGACCACCTGCTTCCGGAAAAATTCTGGAAGAGAATGAGGAGAATCAAGCAGAACCGTTCACCCTGTTACTGGTTAGAGAATGGCGGGGATTACTGCGAGCAATCCAAGAAGTATGCAAAACCATCCAAAACGTATTTTCCTCGCAAGTTTGAGGAGAAAATCTATGCTCACAAGCCCTGTCAAGAAAGCGAAGGAAGCACTTGTGAGGGAATGGGTATCTATGACAGGTTCTGTCAGGCCAAGGACCACCTCGGCACAGAAAACAAGGGGGATGCCCAGCAGGAAGCTCAGCCTCAGCGCCTCGTCCCCGTTGAACCCCTGAAGGAGTAGGGCGCTTGTTGTTGTGCCACTGCGGCTTATTCCCGGGAGAGCACTGAAGCCCTGGGCAATCCCGGTGATCAGGGCACTCATCTTGTCTGGCTTTTTTCCCTTTCCTCCCCTGGACTTGAGCTGAACGACTCCACTGACAATGAGCAAGGCCCCGATGGTGGCGAGCACCAGACTGCCTTGCTGGGCAGGGAACCCCTTCACGAGGAAGTAGAGGGGCGTCCCGACTATCCCGCTAACCAGGGTCGCAACCACGAGAAAGGAGAGTTCGTTCCTTTTCTTTGTGAGTTCCAAAATGTCTCTGCGAAAATAAATAACTGCACTTAAGAGGGTTCCCACATGAACCCACAGACTATACCGTAGGGCTTCCTCAAGATTCAGCCCGAGGGCACCAACCATAAAAATTACGAGGTTGCCCTGGCTGCTGACCGGCAACCACTCCAGCACACCCTGCATTACTCCTACAAGGACCGCAACTGCGAAATCCACAGCTGGGATAGGCAAGTCACGTTAAAACGGTTGCCATTACCTGCCCCGTCTTTTCATGAAACATTCCCTGCAATAAACAGGTCTGTCACCCGACGGTTTGAAAGGAACTTCGCATTCTTTACCGCAGTCGGCACAAACGGCTTTGTGCATTTCGCGAGGTCCGAACCTCCGTCCCCCTCTGAATTCACCCATTATTTTTCCTCCTATGCCCCGGTGAGCAAGGAGTTTAAAAGCTTTCTCAACGACCAAGAAATAAACGTCAACGCAAGGGTAGCGGGCCCGGGGGATTTGAACAACCGCTTCTCGTTCTTGCCCTTACTCGCTCCGCTCGTGCGGGCTCACCTCGAAGCCGTTGACGGTAATGGGTGCCACACTTTAGCGGGCCCGGGGGGATTCGAACCCACGACCACTTGGTTAAGAGCCAAGCGCTCTGCCAGCTGAGCTACGGGCCCATGCAGTTATCTCCACAATTTTAGTTTTTAAGGTTTGTTGCTTGTTTCTTCTCCGGCCCGGCAGGCTGTTGTCACCGCCTTAGGTACAATGCCTTGTAACCCTTCCAGAACTCTGGGCTGAATTTATAACCGAGTTTCTTCTGCATCTTTTTCAGGTCTCCCTTGCCCTTGTCCACGAAAACATTGTAGAGCCTGCGGATTATGCCCTTGTTTCCCCCGGACTCCCGATACTTTTCCTTGAAAGGCGTGACCAGTTCTTCAAAGATACTGAGCAGCTTCATCTGGTTGTCTTCCTTCCGGTAGGCATCCCTGACCGCTTCCCAGCTGTAAGCCCCGAGGTCTTCAATCACAGCCAGACCCAGCAGGTTAATGTCATCCTGTGTTACATCCGTATAAACATCCTTGACATCATCCATGAAAATTCCACTGACACGCGACAGCTCATAGAACATGTCTGCGACTTCTTCGGCGTTTTCGGCACCGCGGGTGTAATTCATGGCAAGGATTTTCCCGAGGAGACCTGTCCTTTCAATGGAGTCTATTTTTTTCTGGCTTGTTGTGTAAACCTGCTTTAATCTCTCGAATTCTCCTCCCTGAACATACGTGCTGAAGACCATGCTCTCGGCCTGGGAATGCCAGAGGTCACTCAGAACCTGCTCTTCCTCTTCGTTGAGGTCGGATATCATCCTTTTGTATCCCTCGTAATGCGGTTTGAGTTCAGGGAACTTCTGCAAAACATTCTCGTCAGGGTTCTGAACAATTTCCTTTACGGTATTGGAATCACCCTCAAAGTTTTCCATAGATATGCGCGGGCGGATGTATTCCCTGAACTCCGGGGAATCGAACACATCATCCAGTTTTCCCGACAGTGCGGATCCCAGCAGCTTTTCAATTGCACTTTCAGTGGGCTCCTGTCCTGTATATTTGTAAAGGATTGAAGCTATCAGGGTCGTGAGCAGTGTCGTTCTTTTGTTTATCAATTCTTTTGGGTATTTGTCCCCAAGGACATCCTTTACTCTTCTGCTAAGTTTGAGATAGCGCGGGACTACACCTGCCAAGTGGACAGCATAACCTAACTTTTTGAACTTGCCCACAGTTTTTTGTCATTCTACAATTTATATAGATGCCTACGGCAAAAGCTCAACTTTGGTAGCACTTGCCTGCGCAAGCAGGAGCCGAAGGCGCAGCGTTAC
>CAYVAH010000028.1:0-8725 GCA_964449215.1 Candidatus Undinarchaeota archaeon
CCAGATAAGCTCCGGGAGCTGCCCGCAGGGATGGAAGGCACTCGCCAGCCTGTCGCACCTGACCAATGCACATGTTGCCGAACCGGGGTATGCAAGCTACACCAACAAGCTTTGCGTTTATGGGGACCTTGTGAAGGATGCAGGCTACAAGGCAAAGAGCTCACTCACGAATGAAGAGAGCGTGGCATTCGGGATGTACAAGAGCTCCAACTCCCACGCGGAGGGACCCGCGGAGAGTGACACCAGCAACGCCGCCTACATATCCTGCCCCGTAAATGCCTCCCTCAAGACAAGCTGTGGAGCCGAGGAAACAGCAATACTGGAGTTCTACAAGACCAGCAACTCACACGTGGCGGAAGTCGGAACGGGACTCACATACAAGCTATGTGTGAAAGCCGTGGAGCCGGACATATATGAGCCGGCCTGCACCTGCTCCACACCGGGGGCGACCTGGGGTGCGGATGACTTTGTGGACACGCTGGGACAGTGCTGCGGGGATGACCCTGGAGAAGAAGCCAGCACGCCGGTTGACACCGGCTGCAACCTGCAGGGTTCCGAATCGGTATGCTGCAGCAACAACAAGTGTGGGAGGGACCTGGGAGGAAGCTATGACTGTGTTTCCCCGGGAAGCTCTTGCGGCAGCTACCTCTGCAGCGAGAGCACCTGGTGGCTGTGCGACGCCACACCCGGGTCATACTGCAACAAGGTGGACATCGACAACAACGGGTATTATGACCAGTTCTGCGACAACAGCACGGGAAACTGGAACGGCACCGCGAACATGACGGACATGTGCCAGACCGCCTGCGAACAGATGAACGGGATATGGACGGGCCAAAGCATATACCCGCAGGAGTCGAAGAACTGCTGCAGCTCCGCCGACACGGGAACCTGGTGCATAGCCACATCAGAAAGGGTAACTAAATGTGATAATGGAAAACCGACGGACTGCGGAGTTTACTGTGACACGGAAGCCACCATAGATGATAATGGGAAGAACTATGTGTGCTCCAGCGCCACTGACAGGGACTGCGGCTCCAGCGCGTGCTCGGGAACGGACTGCCTGTGCAAGAAGGGGGAGGGAACGGGGTGCTATGTGGGATCTGCCTGCACATCCGGGAACTGTGTGTCCTTCACAGTTGCCTCGGGGGAGTCCTATTATTTCACGCCACCCTCAAACCCCGCGGACACCCAGAACGGCGGGAACTTTGCGGGGGTTTGCTGCCCGGCAAATGGCTGTCCCTATGATGAAAATGATGATGGTGTGATAGACGCCTGCGTGGCAAATGGCACCGCGAATGTGGACTCGGACAACGACGGGGATATGGACTACTGCTATGAAGGAACATGGAAAGAATGCGCGTCCTACACCTGCACCAGTGCTGGGAACTGCTTCTGTATGGGCAACTCCACGGGGACCGGGGACTGTGCCTTCACCGGCGAAACCCCGGGAATTTACAGCACGGGAACCGGCGAGTGCAAGATACAGGACTCCTCGCTCTCCTGCGCCCTGCCCTGCGATGCCGACGCGAACCTGACCAGCAGGGAATACATAAACCTGCAGGGCCTCTGCGTTAGAGGGGGAGGAAGCTGCCAGGACATCTACGAATCCGTAGAATGGTTCGGGAACAGCTCGCTGTCATTCGTGAATGTCAGTGTGGACTGCCTCTGCGCCTCGCAGGCACAGTGCACCGTGAATGTGTATAACGGGACAGGAGATAATATCTACACAAAAACCGAAACTGTCCCGGCAGATGGCTCTGCTGGCTACATAGCCCTAAACGAACCATTCGATAAAGGGACAAACACCGTGAACATAACCTGCAGCTGTGGAAGCTCTGGAGGAGTGCCCCCAACATCCTGCGAGAGGACAGTGGCAACCCTCAACTATGAGGCCTCGAGCTCATTCAGTGCCGGGAAATGGAAGGTGGGGGGAACCAGGCAGCTGAACATACTCGTGAACAATTTGGGGGATGTGGAGCTGTCACAGTTCACACTCGGCGTCACAGCCACAAACGGCGGTGTTTCCGTTACGAACATCACCAGCCAGCCGCCACTCTCGAAGGGCCAATCCAGGACAGTGCCGGTTCTGCTGGACATCCCAATAAGTATGTTCAACGCCACAAACCAGACAGGGTCAAACGAAACGAGCATATTGATATTCACAAACGTGACGGATGTGCTGCTGCTCTATGAGCTGGGAGGAGGGGGGTCAACCTACCAGTGTGATACCACAAGCGACTGCCCGACGGCCTGCCCCTCACCGGCGAGCAACTGCTGGGCCTTTGGTGAGGAGTCAAACTTCACCTGCTCACAGGGGGTCTGCTGCCCCAATGGAAAGCACTTCGAAAATGGAGCATGCTGCTCCTCTGGGTACGTGTGCTGCATAAATGATGATACTTGTGCCTCGGATGAATGGTGTGCAAACTCCTCCGGTTACTCCTCCTATGGGATGGTGTGGTCCTGCAACGACCTCCGGCTCAGCGGACAGACCTGCGCGGAGAACAGAATGTGCGACTCCGGAAACTGTGAAGCTGCCCCCGTTGGAGGCGGGACGTATTGCTGCCCGACCGTGCTCACCATCGGGGAAGCGGGTGGAGAGTGCAAGACCACCACGGGCGGGGACGTGTGCGAGTCCTCCGGCTGCTGCACAAGCGACTCCGAATGCTCCTCGGGAGAATGGTGCTCCCTATACGGAAGCAGGTGCGTGAGCTGCCCGGATGCCACGAGCCCTGGGTACTTCAACGGGTACTGTGCCAGCACGCAATGTGTGGGAGCGGACCCGGACTGCTGCCTGTCGAACAGTGACTGTGTGGACGCTGGAAATCTCGGAGGCGCTCCGCATTTCTGCAACGTGGAAACAAACACCTGCGAGAGCTGCACCTCGAGCCTCGACTATTATTGCCCGAGCTTCGAAAAGTGCTATGAACCCGGACCGGAAGCTGGGGACCCTGACTGCTGTTCAACGGACAGTGACTGCATAGCGGGAAGCAAGTGTGTGGACAACACCTGCGTCCCGGATAACATCGGGAAGTACTGCACCTCCGATTCGGATTGCGGGCAGGACCTCAGCTGCATAAATAACGGGTGCGTGCTCGATGACTTCCTAATCATAAACCCGCAATCAATAGACATGAATGTCGGGGAAGTCAGATATGCCAACGTCATCGTCCGGGACCCGCAACTGAAGCAGGACAGCTACACCCTGAGCCTGTCCGGGAAATACCTGCAGTTTGCCAAGATGGACGGCAGAACCTCCATGACCATAACACTGGGACCCAACCAGGTAAAGAAGTTCACCATGGTAATCTACGGGGGTGCATCCGTAACAGAGACGCTAATAAAGGTGTTCGCAAGCAGCCAGACCACACCCGGGATATCCTCCGAAAAGTCGCTGACACTCCACATAGCCCAGACATCCGGTGCCGGGCTGGTGTCCGCCGCTTCTGGCATAACCTTCCAGGAATCCCTTGCAGTCCTGCTAATAGGGGGTGTCCTCGTTTGGAGCTTGAAAAAGCTGTGAAGGAAGCAAGGCGGGTTATAGAAGCACACTTTGAAGGAGGAGATTACACACCCAAACTGGAGGGGAAGGCTGGCGTCTTTGTAACCCTGACAAAGAATGGGAGGTTGAGGGGATGCATCGGGTTCCCACTGCCCGTGGAGCTTTCAACGGGACTCAAGGAAGCCGCGCTGGGCGCTATAAATGACCCGAGATTTCCACCACTCAAAAAGGAAGAGCTCAAAGAGGTGAGGGTCGAAGTCAGCCTGTTGACGCCACCGGAAAGAGTCGAAAACCCGCTCAGGAGCATAGTGGTGGGGAAGCACGGAATAATTGTCCGCAGGGGCTTTCATTCCGGACTCCTCCTTCCACAGGTGGCAGTTGAGCAGGGCTGGAACCTGGAGGAGTTCCTGGACTATGGCTGCATCAAGGCCGGGCTTCCCCCCGGATGCTGGAAGGACGCTGAAGTCTACAGATTCGAGGCCAAGGTCTGCGGGGAAGAATCGCATGGACAATGACAGGTTGGTGGACAGGCTTGTGGAACGTGGCGTGCTGAAAACCGAAAGGATAGTCAGGGCTTTCAGGAAGGTTGACAGAGGAAATTTCGTTCTCCCTGCCTACAGGGAATATGCGTATGTTGATGACGCACTGCCGCATCTTGGAGGACAGACAATTCCGCAGCCCAGCACCGTGGCAACAATGCTCGAACTGTTGCAGCCAAAAGGGGTGGGGCTGGACGTTGGGACTGGAAGCGGATACACGGCCGCCCTGATGTCCGAGCTCTGCAAGGAACTCCACACTGTGGAAAGGGTGCAGGAGCTGTACCTGTTTGCGAAGGAGAAACTTAAAAACCGCAAAAACATAAAAATATACCTGGGAGATGGAAGTAAGGGGATTCCGGGGCGGAAGTTCGACTGCATACTGGTGACTGCGGAGGCTCCAAGAATTCCCGAAGAGCTGAAAAAACAACTAAAGGAAGAAGGGAGAATAGTAATGCCTGTAAGCGGTTCACTTGTGCTGGGGGAGATGAGGGGAGAATTCAGGGTCCTTGAAAGGCTCTGGGGATTTGTTTTTGTTCCTCTAAAAGGGGTGTGAAAATGTTCTGCGAAATATGTGGGGAAAGGAAAGCTGTCGCGAGGGTGAAGCTGGACGGTGTGGAATTCGCCGTCTGCGAGGGATGCACAAGGTTTGGCACGGTTATACCGGAACCACCTGCCAAAAAACCCGTGGAGGTAAGGGAAGAGAAGGAAGACATACTGCCGGATTACGCCGAACGGGTAAGAAAAGCCAGGGAGAAAAAGGGATTGAACCTTGAAGAGCTGGCAAGAAGCATCATGGAAAAGAAAACCGTCCTGGCAAAAGTCGAAGCAGGCAGGATGCTTCCAGACACAAAGCTGGTCAGAAAGCTTGAGAAGTTTCTGGGGGTGACACTCCGTGGTGTTGTTGATGGACCCCCTGTGGAGAGTAGAGGGTCGCATCCCGCCACAACACTCGGGGACCTCGCTGTTGTGAAAAAGCGCTGAGCCTTGAAAGGCTTTCATTGAATTCCGCACCAAGTTCCTCAGCCTTCTCCCTGGTCGGGTTCCATACGCTGTTCCAGTAACCTATAAGATAGCGGGAAGCCAGAAGAACTATGGCGGCAATGACCAGCCATTCCACCGTGGTCATTCCCCTCATAAGAACCCATACCCGGAGAAAATAAATAAGTAACTACACTAGCCTGGCGGCAAGAAAGTAGCCGGTCAGGGAAAGCGGGACGGACAATGAGAGGGACTCATAGAAGTTCCCACCAAAAAATTTTAACCAGAGTGCAGAGAGCAACGACTGGGCAACCACATAGTAAAGGTAGTTCTGCCCGGATATTGAAGAGGCCACACCCAGAATCGCGGAGGAAATGGCAATGGAGGCCACGAGAGTGTATTTTTGGGAAGCGAGCATTGACCCTGCTTCAACCATAGCTTCCTCTCTCTGGGAAATCTGCTCCAGAGCCTTCGTCAGAACGGAACTGTCCCCCGTTTCGAGAGCGGAGCGAATTGCCATAGCCGCCACCAGGCTCCTCCACCCAAAGTTTGGGAGAGCAAGCTTTCCTGTCTTCCTGAAGCCCCTCGCGAACCTTGTCAAGCAGGGGAATCTTTCCAGCTCTTCAGAAACCACAGCCTCCGTCAGCGGCTTCCTGGTACTGAGACGAAACATAAACTCCAGAACCTCGTGGTCATTTCTCTCCCGCCTGGTTGAGTCCCTGTATCTCTTCCAGAGCTCCAGCGCCAGTATAGCAACAAATATGGGGGGTGCCCACTCTGGAGAAATGATGAGGCAGACTGCCAGCAGAAAAACTGTCAATCTATGAGCCTCCATAGGACCACCAAAGATGAACCTGCAATGAATGAAAATGGAAGAACGTTTCCAACAGTGGAGTAGAGAGAAAGCCCGGAGTACATCGCGGGGAGGATCGCAACAAGGGCAGTATACGCAACGGCAAAAAGCTGCATTCTCGCAGCGGAGCTCCTTATCCTCGAAAGGTTCTCGGACTGGAGCCTGTTCGCGTAGAGGTCAAGAAGCTTGACACCCCCTCCGGTCCTGTAAACCACCACAAGCCTCCTCGCGAGCTCTTCAAGTTCCGGAAAAATCGCGCATGAAAAAATGGCGGACTCAAAAGACTCACCCTTGGAATACCTGGAGCAGAATTCCTTGAAAACCTTCGAGACCTCACCAAACCTGGTCAAACACAGAGCCTTTTGAACTGGATAGACACCGAGCATCCACTTTAATGAAGCCACAAACAGAGGTAGCTCCTCCCGAACTCTCTTCCTCCGCTCCTTGGCGGCATACCAGAGCCACAGATGCGGCAGCCGGAGAACCCCAAGAGTCAGAATCAGTGCCAGCAGGGGATTGAACATCGCAACAAGGAGGGGCAGGATCAGTGAAGGAAGGAATCTCCGGGAAAACGAACGGACATCCTGGATGCCCGCCTTCCTCGCCAGGGGCTCCATCCCCTTCAGGTCATATATCAACCGACCACCCTTGGACAGCCCTGAATAATTCCAGGTCCCCCAGACCAGTGCAGTTTCTCAGGAAGGCTTCCCTGCGCCTGAGCTCCCGGGCCGGGTCGTCAAACGCCAACTTCAGGTAGCCCCCGAACTTCCCAACCTTCCTCAAGGAACCGCCCTTCAGCCTGAAAACAGGGTCTCTGCCACCTATCTCGGTGACCTCGCGCATTATCTTCCCTCCCCGCTCGAACCTCCGGCAGACCACGAAAAGTGCTATTATGGGCAGGTCAAACTCCGGGAACCCCTGATTGACAAGGCGGCGGTAGGCCCAGCCAGCGGACTCAGCATGGTATGTGAAATAGGTGCCCATGGCGTGTCCGGCGAGACAGGACTCCCTGAGCGCCTCAACCTCATCATCCCTCCGAACCTCCCCGATAATAACCCTGTCAGGGCGGAGGCGCAGGGAGTCGAGAATGGCATCCCTCATTGAAAGGCCGAGATTTCGGTTGGAGAGCAAGCTCACAGACTGCTCCTGAAGTGGTTTTATTTCGGGGATGTCCTCAACCAGCACTATCCTGCTCCTCCGGGGAATGAAGCGCGTCAGGGCGTTGAGGAGGGTTGTCTTCCCCGAGCCTGTGTTCCCGATAACACCGAGATTGATGTTCCCCACCTCCATCACCATCCACAGGAAGGCCGCAGCCTCAAAGGAGAGCATCCCCTTCCTGACGAGCTCAGGAATGGTGAAGGGTTCCGCAGAGTACCGGCGTATGTCCATCACAAACTCCCTCGAGTATGGGGGAACAACCACAGTTATCCGGTCACCGTTGCCGAGAATCCCCGCTTCCCGCGGATTCGAGCTGTTGATTCTCCTCCCCAGGGGAGAAAGCATGCGATTCGCAAGTTCAAGAAAATATTCCTTGGAGGTTATCGAAAGGTTTGTCTCGAGCATACCTTTGGAGCGGTCATAGACGAATATGCGCTTTCCCAGCCCATTAACCATGACTTCCTCAAGGTCCTCCGAGAGCAGTGGATCGAGAGGCCCGAGCCGGCCCTCCACAATACGGGGAGCCCAGAAACGCACCGAGTCCTCCGAGAACCGGAATTTCCTGCGGGCCGTGGCAATTAGCTGCTCGAGCATATCGCCTCTGGACCCGTATAACTCCATGAAGCGTGAAAGAACCCTTTCCTCCCCGGGACCAATTTCAGGATACTCAATTTCAGCGGGCCCCGAACAGGAGAACCCTATCACACCATTATTACCCCAGGGTATTAAAATTGTTCAGGTCAGCTGCTCCACCTTCCCTTCCTTCACCAAAAAGCTGTTTTCGGCCTGGCTCACCAGCGCCCCGGAAACCTCAACGAGGAGGGGATAGTTGTGAAGGGAACCGCTGCGGGTGAGGAAGTGCAGGTATTCCGGATGGGAAACCCAGCGGGAGCAAAAAGGCAACGTCCCGAAGCGGGAGACCTCGGAGAGAAGCCTCCGGGGGCCGGGAAGTCTCTGTGGCTTCACCTTCAAAACCCTGTAAATCTCCGATGGGGGACCGTTTTTCACACGACCACTACCCGGGGTTGCGAAGGGCTCTATGGCAAATATTCCTTCACCGATAGGCCTGCCGGAGCCGGTGTCATAATTGGGGACGCTCAGACCCGCGTGGAGAACCCAGCGGTCTATTTTGTGACCCGTGAGGTTCACTATGGGAGAAAACCCACGGGACCTTATGGCGGACTCAATTGCTCCGCCGATCTCACTCAGCGTGGCCTCTGGGCCCCTCTCAAGCAGCACTGTGGTGCCGGCGGCAAGCCCTTCCCTCGCAGCTGACACCAGCTCCTCGTTGTCACCGAGATCAACCGTAAGAGCGGTATCGACGGGCCAGCCATCAATATGAGCACCAAAATCCACCTTGACAACCTGCCCTTCCTCGAATTTTGCTTCGTCCCCCGGCCCGGGGGTGAAGTGAGCCGCCACTTCATTTATGGAAATATTCACAGGAAAAGCTGGAAGCGCCCCCTCCGACCTGATCCGGGACTCCACCCACTCAGCAACCTCAAGCAGGCTCGCGCCGGGAACAACCCTCTTCGGGAGTTCCTTTTTTATCCTCTTGCAGATTTCCCCCGCCTTTTTCAGCTCCTTCACATCCACAGATGCAAACAGAGGTTAAAATATTTCTGGATGCTGCAATAGTAAGACTTATAAATGATAAAATCATATTATCACTTTATGATGACGACACAATATTCA
>CAYVAH010000029.1:0-8678 GCA_964449215.1 Candidatus Undinarchaeota archaeon
CTCCACTCCAAGGAATCTCAACGAGAGAGCCGTTTTACCGAAGCCGCCCGCGTCTTGCCCTTTTTCTGAGACGGTGTGCAGGAACAAGGAGGCTGTCCCGTCCTTGTTTTCGAGGACCAGTCCGCACATCTGGTAAATGTTCTGGACACCCTTGATGGCGTTCTCTTCGGGCAGGAAAGGGTCCCCTTTCGATCCCTCCAGAAGTTCATACAATTTTTTCATTTCGTGGTTCTTTCTGTAGTCCACCGCCCTTGGTGTCAGGACACTCACCCTGGACTCATCCACAACATGTATGAAGCGGTCCCGTTTAAAGTTTTAGCGATGTCCCAGGCGATTGACATCCAGGTTCAGTTCCCTGATTATCTTGCGGAAGTTGTCATGGTCATCGCTGCGCAGGAAGTTTACAACACGTCCTTTCTTGCCTGCCCTTCCCGTTCTGCCGGAACGATGGACATATGTTTGGCTGTCCTTCGGGAGGTCAAAGTTGACTATCACTTCCACCTCGGGGATGTCTATGCCACGTGCCGCCACATCCGTTGCTATCAGGTATTTTTGCCCTGCCCTGAATCTCTGCATGTTTCTCTCCCTTGCGGCCTGGCTCATATCCCCGTGCAGTGCGGGAACGCGCAGGATTTCCCCCAGTCTCTGGGTCATCCTCTTTGTGTTGCAGAATATCAGCGCCTTCTCCCCGTTCAGAACCTCCTTGAGCATCCTTATCTTGTTGTTCGCTTCGATATACAGGTGCTCCAGCTCCGGCATCTCTTCTCCAATCTCTATCCGGTGAAACTCCCGCCCGTCAAGCAGGCGTGTGACCCTCCCGCTGAGGGTAGCTGAAAAAAGCCACAGTCTCTGGGGCGGGCACGCGCGCATAATCCTCCTCACATCCGGGATGAAGCCCATGTCAAGCATCCGGTCCGCTTCATCCAGCACGAGGAACCGGGGTCTCGCCCGGAGCGTGCCACGGTTGATATGGTCTATAATTCTGCCAGGGGTTCCAACGACTATGTCTGCTTTTCGCAGGTCGTCGAACTGCCTCTGGTAGCCAACACCCCCATAAATCAGGGCCACATAGGCCCTGCTTATCCTTCGCAGCACGTTGCTGACCTGTATTGCCAGTTCCCGGGTTGGCACAAGCACCATGGCCTGCACCTCACCCCGGCGCTTCAACAGCTGCGCCAGCGGGACCCCAAAGGCCAGGGTTTTACCGCTCCCGGTTTTTGCACGGACTGCCAGGTCCCTGCCTTTCAGAGCCTCTGGCACGGTTTTCTCCTGAACGGGGAATGTTTGTTTAAAGCCGAGTTCAGCCAGCCTCCTGGCTAGCTCTGGTTCTACACCAAGTTCTTCAAATTTCATTCTTTCACATCCTGAAGAGAGAAAATCACACGACCCCGCTTACTGGGCGGTGGGTCTCCCGCGATGAATTCATTTTCACCGCGAAACTACCTTTTCTCTCAACAACCTTCCGTGGAGCTTTCGGTTTATAACTCTACGCATGAAGTTGTCACCTTACTGCCGTGACATAAAGATTATTAAGTATGTATTTGTAAGAAATACATAGCATCCCTAGGGTTGGTCTCCAACCCTAGGTCATTTTCATCCGTAAATTTATAACATCATGTTGCTTGGTATTTAGTGGTGAGGGCCAAGCGTGTTATGGTCTTCATTGATGGAAGCAACATTTATCATGCACTCCTTGACAATTTAGGCACAACAAAAATTCACTATGGAAGACTTGCTGAGGTTCTTGCCAGTGATGGGGAACTTGTCATGGCATATTACTACGATACCTCTAACAGACCGAATGACTATACGATGACTGCCAAAAAGCATCAAAGGTTTTTGGAGTGGATCAGGCATCTCCCGAAAATGACATTGCGACTGGGCAGGTTAAAGATGAAGTCCAGGAAGTGTCATGAATGCAAACAAGTCGTTCAGGTTCCCGTGGAAAAGAAGGTTGATGTGATGATAGCTACTGACATGCTTAAAGCTGCTTATGATGACCAGGCGGATATCCTGATACTCGTTTCGGGGGATAATGATTTTACATATACTGTCGAGGAAATAAAAAGAAGATTTGAGGGGATCAAAGTAGATGTGGCATGCTTTAGGAGTTCTCTTTCGAATGAACTCAGGAGTGTAGCTGATAAGGTCAGGTTTCTGGATAATTTGAATCTGCTCGAGAGCTGCCCGCGAAAATCACTTAGTGAGCTGGTGCCTTCACGAAAATCTTAGTGGTCTACGCATACCTCAGCAGCGCACCCACACCGCTCATGGCCATGAACTCCTTGCCTTCGCTGGTTTCTGTGCTTATGAACTCCACCTTAACGCCCTGCGGTTCCGCGAGCTCCAGAAACTCATCTATGGTGTCCTTCGGCAGGTCTTCGCTGAGCAGGAGTGTTTCCACGGCCCCGGCCTGCAGTGCTTTCTTCACGTCTCTGCCATACTCGACGGGCTCTCCCTTGGCGATTCGCTTGAAGAATTCCTCAAGCACCCTTTTTTCGTGGACCATCTCAGTCTGTGCCAGCACATCCTCGCTCTTGTCCACCAGTTCCTTCAGCCCGTACTCGTCACTGTAGCCCGTGTCCTTCACGGCTATCACACGCTTCTGGACTTCCGGGGGGAGCACCTTGAAAAAATCTTCCTTTGTCGGTCCCGGTCCGCCCAGAAGTATGCCTTTGGTTTCCCCCAGCATATCCCTCACGTTCTCGGCAACTTCCTTGAAGAAGTCCTTGGTCATTGCTTCGCGGACACGTTCGAATCTCTGTGCCGACTGCCCACCAGCCCTGAACTTGCCCGGGACGATGCTTTTCACCGTCTTGAGCACGTCGATGCGTTTCCCCCTGAGCAGCCCTATGGTTGCCCCGCCCCGCTCTATTGTGACCAGTCCATAGACGTTCTTCGCTTTGAGCATGTCTTTGAACGGCTCGAGGAAAAACGTTTGGTCGCACCTGTAAACGCGGGTCTGCAGTGGCTCTGGCGGGATGATGCTTTCCAGCACCCATTCGTCCCGCTCCCTGCCCACGTTCCCGCAAAACACGGCGAGCCCATGCTCCGGGGTTTTCTTGAAAAGCGAGAGGTGCTGCGCAATCCGCTCCAGGGCAGTCATCACATTTGTGCGCGTCTTTTTGCTCTTGATGTTCGAAGCGGTGCCCTTCTCCTGGATTATCTGGTTCAGAACTATATTCAGGTCATAGCCATCAGGAATCATTACCGTGACAAGCTCGGTATGCCTACCCCTGTACTTGCGGAGCTGTTCGAGCTTTTTCTTGAACTCAAGACGGTTTTTGTCCACACTGTGTTTCCACAGACCTCTTAATAAGGTTTCTCGAATTCGAGTTTTGTTACTGTGTAATCAATTTAAATGACCATCAAAGGACATTCTATGGATGAGCTTGTGAGGGTAGCCCATGTAGATGAGGTGGGGGAGCAGGGGTTAAAACCTGGTGAAGTGATTGACAGGGCTTATCAGAAACTTGTGGAAAAATACGGCGTCGAGGACGGCAAGATTGAGTTCGAGGAGCCCTTGAGCGTTACGGTCGTTTCGGATGTTTATGGGAACTTCTCGGATGCTGAACTCATAGAAATAAACGGAAACCGCTGGCTTGTCAGCCAGGTCAAGCCTTTGCGTTGGTGCTACCCGCCGGGGAGGGACATCACTGCCATAAGGGTTGGCGACAGTACGACGGACAAGGGGAGGCTCCAGGAACGGTTCAAGTCTTCCTTGAAAGGTCCCTTTCTCCAACGTGCTTATTCCGTGATATATGAGGAGTACGGGAAGCTCGACACCTCCCCCGTCCTGTTCGAGGCCATGGAAGAATACTTGAAAAACGTGGACTTTGATGGCTATGTTCTGAATGTCAAGTATGACCACTCCTACGGTTTTCCTCCGGAAAAGAAGTATGAGTATCCCATAAGGTTCAAACCCGAAATAGTGGACGTGCTGGTGGAAGGCATTGAAAGGGCACTTGGCGCTTGATTGCGGGGATTTTGAACGACCCAACGGGCTGGGGCATGTTTGGTTAAGTGGCAACCTGCCCCCTGCATTTTTATTTACATAAATAAAATTAAAATAGAGGTGGTGCTTAGTGATGGTTGAAGGTGTTTCTATGGTGGGTTTTGTTGTCGGGAAACCAAAGCGCAGCGAGTTGCGCATGCTCGAGGCGCTTGAAAGAACGAATCGCTGGCTGAATGAAAACATCGAAGATATCATAAGGGAAAACAAGGGGAAATTTGTTGCAGTTACTGAGGGAAGGGTTCTGGCTTCCGACAGGGACCTGGACAAACTGCACAAGAAGCTTGAGAAGCAGAAGTTGCTGCATACTGCTGGTGTTACCATAATTAAGGCTTCCCGGGAGGCATTTAGGTCAGTTATCTAAATATTGTGGTGCTATGAATCTTGAGGAAGAGTGCTACAGGGTGGACCTACAGCTTGTTGGTCCCAAAGATGGCTATCAACTGTTGTCAGGGGCTGCGGTCCTTGAGTTGGGATCTCACCTTCTTGCTTGTGGATACCCAAAAAACAGGGATGACCTAACTTTTTAAACGGCTTTCCCTCTCTTTTTCATGCCCAGAGAGGCGAAGCTGAAGGAAAAACGCTGGGACCTTTCCAAAGAAAAAGAACTTTTTGAGAAGTGGCAGAAAGAGGGTTTTTATGGCAAGCCCGCCGGTGAAAAGGTCTATGTTATAGACACTCCCCCACCCTATCCGAGCGGCCGCTGGCATATAGGCGGTGCTCTGCACTACTCACAGATAGACATGATTGCACGCTACTGGCGCATGTCCCGGGGTGGCCTTTGGTTTCCCGTAGGTATAGACCGTAACGGGCTTCCCATTGAAAGCAGGACTGAAAAGGACCTGAGAATCAAGGCTCATGAGGTCCCGCGGGAAAAGTTCCTCGAGCTCTGCAAGCAGAAGCTGGATGAATATGAGGACAACATAAGAAATGTGATGGCTCTGATGGGCCTGAGTGTTGATTGGTCCGAGCCGTACCGGACAGACTCTCCGGAGTATCGCGCCCTGACACAGGCGACCTTCATTGAGCTCTGGAAAAAGGGTCTCATCTACGAGGCGACGAAGCCAAACAACTGGTGTCCCGGTTGCAAGACTACCCTGGCCGATGCGGAGGTCGAATACAAGGTCGAGAAGGGGAAGCTCTACTACATAAAGTTCCCGCACGATGGTGGTTTTATCACCATAGCCACCACCCGTCCCGAGCTTCTCGGGGCCTGCCAGGCCGTGATATACCACCCGGATGACCGCCGTTTCGCGGGCAAAAAGGGTCGCGTGGCGGTTCCCCTTTATGACCGGGAGGTCCCCTTGCTTCCCCGGCCGGAAGCCAACCCGGAGTTTGGAACGGGCGCCATGATGGTCTGTTCCTACGGTGACCAGGAGGACGTCCGCCTTTTTCGCGAGCTAAAGCTCCCGGAAACCATCATAATCGATGAGGACGGCCGCATGAACGAGAAAGCGGGCAAATACAAGGGTATGACAGTCCGGGAGGCACGGGAGGCCATAGTGCGCGACCTTGAGTCCGGAGGGTTCCTCGAGAAAGCGGAGGAGCTGGAGCACAACGTTCCCATCTGCTGGCGAAGCAAGGATGAAATCGAGCTTATCGCTCTCCCGGAGTTCTACCTCAAGCAGATGGATTTCGTGGATGAAGTGCGGAAGGTCTCACGGAAGATGAAGTTCCACCCACCATGGATGAGGCAGCTCCTGGACGACTGGCTTTCTTCAGTGGCCCAGGACTGGCCGATTTCGCGCCGGCGGTTCTACGGCACACCTGTTCCCGTGTTCTACTGCCCCGACCATGGGGCGTGGGTGCCCGAGCCGGGGGAATACCATGAGAGCTGGCGTGAGAAGCGACCCTGTCCGAAGTGCGGGAAGCCGTCCCCAGGAGATAAGAGGGTGCTCGATACCTGGATGGACTCGAGTGTCTCCGCCCTGTGGGTTTCCGGTTACAGCCGCGACCCCTCGTTCTTCCAGAGGGCATTCCCGGTTTTCCTCCGTCCCCAGGGCAAGGACATAGTTCGCACCTGGCTCTTCTACACCCTTCTTCGAGTCTATCAGCTCACCCGGGAGCCGGCATTCGAGCATGTCTGGGTCTCCGGTCATGTGGTGGATGAGCACGGGAAAAAAATGAGCAAGTCCCTCGGGAACGTTATCTACCCGGAGCCGCTTGTGGAGAAATACGGTGCCGACGCCGTCCGGTTGCAAGGTGCCGCGGAAGCCAAGCTGGGCTCCGATATCCGCGTGAGTGAGGAGAAGGTGGCGGGGGCGGCCAAGTTCGTTCAGAAGCTCTACAACGTTGCACGTTTCATAAGCATGTTTCCTGAGGGGGACGAGTCAGGACTCCGCCCGACGGACAGGTGGATTCTCTCCGAGCTTTCCAGGGTCGTGGAACGCTCCGTGAAGGGATACGAGGACATGGACTTTTTTGTTCCGGCCAACGAGGTGCGGAATTTCGTGTGGGACCTGTTCGCTCCCCACTACATAGAGATGGTAAAGGCCCGTGCCTATGAAGGCGATCCGGGCGCCTGCTGTGCGCTGCACACCTGCTTGAAGGCGGTTCTCCGCTTGATAGCACCGGTCATGCCGTTTATCACCGACTATATATACCTCGAGCTATACGGCGAATCTGTCCACGTGCAGACCATACCCGAGCCTGCTTCCCTTGAAGAGCACCCCACCCGGGCCATAGTGAGCTTCAACGAGAAGGTCTGGTCCACCAAGAAATCCAAAGGCCTGAGCCTCAAGGACCCGATTAAGATGCAGGTTCCTGGGGAGCTGAAGGACTATGAACAAGATTTGAAGAGGATGCATAATCTAGAGTGATGCTTAGGTTTCTTTATCTCATGCCCTGCTGGCTCTGACATCAAATCTGAGACCTGTTGTGAGCGCAAACTTGGTTTATTGGGCATCTTCCACACTGCGGGTTGTTGGCGTGGCACAGCTCTCTCCCCAGCATGACGAAGAACAGGTGAGCGTATCCCACCTCAGGTATCCTGGTCTTCAACTGCTCAACTATCTGCCTTTGGATTTTGGGAGTCGTGCTTTTGGTCTTGGTTTCGACCAATCCGATCCGCCGGACAGTTCTTCCTAAGTGGGTGTCCACTGGTAGGATGTCCTTTTTTAGTCCCGCATAAACGAGTATGCAGGCGGCGGTCTTGTGGGACACACCGGGGAGCCGCATCAAGAGTTCTAGAGCCACATTAGTTTCTTGCTTTACTATCCCTTCAAGGTTGCCATCCCAGTCCGAGATAATCATGCTGCATGACTCTAGGATGTACTTTGACTTATATGGCCCGGCGATACGTATCAATTCTCTTAGCCGACCCTCGTCCATTCCGGCGAGGCACTCCGGGGAGATTTCCTCAAGATTTGTTGCGAGGTTGAAAAATGCCCTTCTGGTTGCTTCTCCTGTCTTGTTCTGCGAAAGTATCGTAACTATCAGAGACCTGAAAGGGTTTGATCTCATATAATATATGTCCTTGTAGTACCTTTGCAACTTCTGTAGACTCTGTTCTTTACCGACATTGATTTTGCTCAGGGGGAACGCGAAGGACTCTTGGAGATATGACTTAATCAAATTGTTGTATTTTTTTGGTAACTCTTCCCAGTAAAATGTCAGAGTTCCTTTATTTTTTTGTGTTACGAGAATCTCAACCTTTTGACCGCCAAAACTGTTTATTGTCTTGTAAGTTTTGTGTGTATATTTTGAGGCTGGAATCCACTCAAGGGCAGGTATTTGGATGTCGAACATCCTTTGCAATGATATGTCCGATCCCAATGGCAGTTCAAATTCAAACATATCTTTTACCCCTCAACTTGCAGAACTCGCACCTCGCGTCCGGTTTCGGTGGTTCC
Organism: Candidatus Undinarchaeota archaeon; assembly: GCA_964449215.1. Classification (GTDB taxonomy): domain Archaea; phylum SpSt-1190; class SpSt-1190; order SpSt-1190; family SpSt-1190; genus CAYVAH01. The sequence goes on from CAYVAH010000029.1 coordinate 7,864, forward strand.
TCCGACTCCAGTATCCGCAGTGCCTTCCTGAACACCCTTTCTCCTCTCCCGGAGTCTGTCTTCACCTTCACCAGCCGGGTATCGAATATCACCTCTCCGGTCTCGGTGACTCTGTTGGGGTAGTAGAATAGCAGGAAGGAAAAGTCTTCAGTGGGGTACCCATTTTTTTGCAGGAGAAAGTTGTAAATGTCCATCTGGGTGATGTAGTGCTCGTGGGAGTTCTCCCTCAGCGGGTATCCCCTGGTCTTGTAGTCCAGCACTACGAGCTTGCCATCCTTGACGAGAATGTTGTCCACAGCCCCGTGGAGCAGCACCCCTGACTCCTCATCAAAGTATTCAAGTCCCCTGAAGTTGTCCCGCCATACCCTCAGCTTTTCCTCATCATCAAAGAGCCTGTAACCTTCCATGCACTTCTCCTCGCGCAGTTCAGGGGGAAGCTCTCCACGCCTCATGAACCTGTCGAAATGCTCCTTCAAGACTCTGTCCATCCCGTTTGGCAGTGACGGGAAGGGTCCGTAGGGTCTCTTTTCCCCTTTAACAATTTGCAGCCAAAAGCAGTAGGGGCAATCCTCCATGAGGTTCAGGCTACTTGGAGAAAGCTTGTACTTAATCATTTAATTCAGTGATTTCCGGGTTTAATATAGTCTTGGGGGAGGGTGCCTGTAAACAGAAAAACCAGATTTGTCCGTTTTGTTCACAAAGCAAACATTTGTTCCACACCTCTTTTAAACCTCCACTTCTTTTATTTCTGGGACCTGCCATGGAATCCAAACTGAAAGGAATTCCCCGTTACCGGCTCGGGGATGCTGTTGATG
>CAYVAH010000030.1:0-8531 GCA_964449215.1 Candidatus Undinarchaeota archaeon
TGTGTCTGCCAGAATCAGCGCGACATTCGAGGCGGTGGTCCTTGTTCTGGATGGAAAGGTCACACGGAAATTCGACGCGGGACTCGGGCTGAACCTTCTGGACTTCAGTAGTTGAGGTAACCCCTCAGTTTCCCCTCGTAGTTTTTGAAGAGTTTCTCCTCTTCAATATAACATCCATCTTCGAGTTCATCTATGTTGATTCCCTGTTCCAGTGCTCTGAATATCCTCCAGATGTTCTGGGAACCCTCCAGGCGCTTTCGCAACTCGGCCAGTGCTTCCTCCTTCCCGGCCATCAACAGCTCTACATAGTCATCCCCTGCTTCCAGCTCCACCACGCAGTCTTTGTAGTTGGTGTAGAGCTTTTTTTCACCCTCCCCAAGCCTGACGGGTAAGTTGTCTTTGAGACATCTGTCCAGGTAATCAAAGAGTTTAAGAAGCTCCTCCGGGGGAAGTTTCCGGTGAGTCTTCTGGACGATTCGCTTGACCAGAACGTCCATGAATTACTCTGTTCCAGGGCATTAAAACAGTTCTTGGTGAGTTCCCTTTAAATACGGTGCTCTGTTCTCTAAGTGATGGTGAAGGTTTGTCTTACCATAGATGACGGTCCTTCATCAGACTTTCTGAGGAAGGTGAAGTTCCTTGATTCCATGGGGATTCCAGCGGTGTTTTTCTGCAGGGGAGATTTCCTTGAGCGGAGGGCGAAGGCAGCCATACTCGCGGTAAAGAAAGGACTCATAATCGGGAACCATTCCTATGACCACCCGCACTTTTCTGAACTCGATATTGACCAGGCCATTGAGCAGATACTCCGCACTGACCGGATAATGGAACGAATCTATGAAAAAGCGGGAGTGGAGCGCCGTGCAAAGCTTTTCAGGTTCCCCTACGGTGACAGGGGAAGCGGTAGGGAAGTGGACGAGTCGTGGCCGGAACTCGCAAAGCCGCGGGAAGGCAGGCGTTCCCGTGAGTTAATGAAGTTTCTCAAGTCGCTCGGTTATGTGGAGGTGCCTTGGACTTTCGAAACGTTGGAATGGTCCATATTCAAGGGATATCACGGCCATTCTGTTCAGGATATCAGAGGTGTGTTCTCCAGAATCGATGGGTTGTTCGGGAGGAGCCGCAAGGAAGTTGTTTTGATTCACGACCACCCCGAAACTAAAGAGTTCTTCCCGCTGATAATCGAAAAGTTCCTCGAGCATGGTGCGGAATTCGAGCCCTTGGGCCGGATTCAGTTTTCCGTCCTTGGATAGTATTTTTATATTTCTGTGACCATAAATGACATGGGAGACCCCCTGGAGTTTGTGGTGGATGGCAGAGTGTGGGAATTCGCGGACACAGAATACTTGGTTTTCCGTCTTGCTGGTCGCGTGGAGGGTGCGAGCAGGATGTACCACTGTATTGGTGGAGAATGTGTGTATGGTGTGAGGATTGCCCTGAACCGGGACCTGACAGATAAAACTCTAAAAAAACTGGACAAAAAACTCAAGAAGGCCTCAAGGCGGATTGGACACACCCCCTGTATGGAACACAGGCCTGAATATAACTGGGTGGAAATCAGTGTGAAGGGCTACAGTCCCGATAAGGACTCTAAAGTTCTGTCAGAGGTAAACCGTATTGCGGAATTCTTGTATAAAAAGCTGGAAAAATGATGCTTCCACCTTTCCATCAGATTTTTGGGATCACGGCAAGCAGGAGCCTCTTCACCTTTTCGACGTTCTTGCTGAACTGCCTTAGCACCATTTTCCAGGTGACCGGTTCCTCGTCCTCCTTCCAGCAGTCGTAGTCCGTTGACATTGCCACTGCCGCATATGGAATGCCTGCTTCGTTCGCCAGTATGACCTCCGGTGCCGTTGACATGTTAATCACATCAGCCCCCCAGAGGCGGAACATGTGGGATTCTGCTTTGGTGGAAAATCTCGGCCCCTCTATGGTTATTACCGTTCCCCTATCATGGCACTTTATCCCAAGTTCTCTGGCGGTTTCTATCAACAGTTTCCGGAGCTTCTCCGAAAAGGGCTCTGCCATGCTGGTATGTTTTGGCTCACCTGGCGGAAAGCTATCGAAGAATGTAACAGGCCTGTGGCGGGTGAAGTCTATAAACTGGTCAGGTATCACGAAGTGTCCCCTGCCTATTTCTTCCCTTAGGCTACCGACAGCTGTGGTAGCAATTATATGAGTTACGCCAGCCTCCTTAAGGGCGTAAATATTCGCCCTGTTGTTGACCATGGAAGGGGGGATTGTGTGTTCCCTGCCATGCCTGGCAATAAAGACAGCACTCACCCCACCGATTTTTCCAACCCGCAGTGGGGAGGATGGTTCGCCATAGGGCGTTTTCACCTTGACATCCCGGGCGCCCTTGAGAATATCCGGGTTATCAAGACCGCTCCCTCCGATAATGCCAACCTTGACCATGCTTGAATATGGCTGGTGAATTTTTATTACTGACTAAACCCCCGAAAAACCAACACCAACATAAGGGGCTTCGCCCCTTTCTAAACCCCTGTCCAGCCCCAACTGGGATTCGAACCCAGGACCTTCGCCTTACCAAGGCGACGCTCTAACCAGACTGAGCTATTGGGGCACCTTATCTGTGCGTCCCTGGAGGTTAAAAAATTTGTCAATCCTCGAGTTTTATGACCTCATTTTTCTTGCAGTAGTCCTCATACCTGCTCTTTGACTCGAAGCCCACGGTAAAGATTGGAAAGTTTCTGTCCTTCCAGTCTATCTTGTTGGGCCCCCTGGACCTTATCAGGAAGATTTCATCCGCCCCAAGTCCGATTGCAAAGTCAATCGTCCTTTCCAGATGGTCTATGTTCTTCTCGGTCAGATAAACGCCCAAAGATATAACCGGTTCAAAGAACGATCCGAGCTTTTTTCCGGCGATTCTCAGCTTCTTTATCCCGAGAACGGTCTGCTTCCACGAGCCCGGGGTCCTGCTCATCTCGTCGTGGGTTTTCCCATCAAAGGAGAACAGTTTCACCATCACCTCGTTCATCCCGGCCTTCAGGGCGGCCTCTGCAAATCCCTTTACGGAAAACATCCTGCCGTTGGTGACAACCTGTATCACCTTATAGCCCGTGTCCCTGGAAAGCTCAACGAGTTCTAGAAACTTCGGATGGATTGTTGGCTCCCTTCCGACAAAGATTATTTCCTCACAGTCTCCTTTGGATTTTATTTTTTTGGCAAGTCCATCGTCGTCGAACTTTTTTTCAGGATATGGGCAGGTAACGCAGTGATTGTTACATCCCTGGCCAATCCACAGCCGCTTAGCCAGTGGGCCAGAACCTGAGCGATCTGTGTGGCGGTTCAACAACATCACCTTTGATTTCATAGTATTTTTTCCAGACTCCGAGGCAGAAACTTCGCAGGTAACAATCCCGGCATCCCGGTGGTCGCAGCTTTGATGTTTGCACCCTGACCAGCGGGTCCAGCACCCTTTTGCCTGATCTGATGAGCTTCCCTGTCAGGAACTCGGAGTTCTCCTCAGGGGCCATTTTTGACGCCATGCATAGGGGGAGTCCACAGAAAGGGTTTGAGACGAAAATGCCCTGCTCCACGGCAATGGTCCTGGCGGATTCTATGTACGGTTCCAGTTTGCGGTAGTCCGGTACAAGGTCCCTGTTCAGGAATGCCCTCCCATGTGGCTGTATTACCGACAGGACAATGATTTTTATTTTTGGGAAGTTCTCCGCAACATATTTCACATATTCCGGAAGCTCCCTGTAATTCAGCTCATTTATTACAATATTCAATGTTACTGGAACGCCTGCCTTCTCAAAGGCGATGATTCCCTCCACGGTTTTTTCGAACAGTTTTCGGGGGACACCGGTGAGCTTGGAGAACAGTTCCGGTCGGTGAGACACGAAGTTGATGAATGCGAGGTCAAGTCCTGCCCGCTTCAACTGTTCTGCCAGTTCTTGAGTAACCAGTGATGCGTTGGTCTGAAGCCGGACTTCCACACCCCTTTCATGTGTGTATTTTACCAGTTCCACGAGATAATTCTTGAGGGTTGGTTCCCCACCGCTAATTGAGATTGTTTTGTTTCCCCGCGAGATCGCATGATCCACCATTCTCATGGCCTCTTTTAAGTCCACTTCAATTATTCCTAGTTCATTCTCAGGGGTGATGTTGCAGAACAGGCAGTTGAAGTTGCACCTGAGCCCAAGCCGCACTATCTCATCGATGTAACTCACATGGGAACGTAATTCCTGCCCTTAAAAATCCATTGAATGAAACAAAAACTTTATTATCAGGGTGGGGGGTTGCTGATAATGCTTATTCTGATAGGCGGTCCGACAGCGAGTGGGAAGAGCACCTTTGCAAGGGAACTTGCAAATCGCTGTGGGGCGTCCGTTGTGAAGATGGACGACTTTTACCACACAGCGGGGGAGCAGGAGGCTCTGAAGCTGGGGGAGAACTGGGATCACCCGAAAATGCTCGACTGGAAGCTGTTCTATAAAACCATGAGAGATGTACTCACTGGAAAAACTGTAAAGATGCCCGTGTTTGACAAAAGGGATGCGAGCAGGAGCTTTCGCGAGTTCGAGCCCCGGGATGTGGTGGTGCTGGAGGGGATATGGGCGCTGAATGAGAGGTGCAGGTTGAAGGGGGACCTGCGCATATATCTGGATGCACGGCCGGAGATCCGACTCCAGCGGAGGATTGAAAGAGGTGTCAGGGAAGAGGGCAGGACTCCGGAGTTCACCAGGCATATGTGGGAGAACTACGTGGTTCCCATGGAAAAGATTCACGTGTTCCCGGGAAAAGCCACTGCTGATGTTGTTGTCACGGAGGAGAATTTTCAGGATGCTCTGGGGAAAGTGCTCCAGCTCATTAAGCTCCGGTCAGAGGCTCGTCAAGTATGACTGACAGATTTTTTCCTTCGGATTTCCCTGCTGATGTCACCCGGATGAACTTCACATACTTCTGGAACTCACCTAAGTTCCGGGCGCCCACATGTGCCATCGAACTTTTTAGCCCTCCGACATAGATTTCCAGCAGATCAACGACTGAGCCGGAAAAGGGAACCAGCCCTTCCACTCCTTCTGGGACCCTGTAAACATAGCCTTGTCTCCCATAATTGTTGCTTCCGTATTTTTTGCTCAACTGCTCTCTCTTTTGCTGGGCCTTCTGGGAGCCCATCCCCCTGACTTTTTTATATTTCCTCCCTTGGTAGATTACCATTTCTCCTGGAGCTTCTTCCGTCCCTCCAAGGGTGCTACCCGTCATCACGGAGTCCGCTCCTGATGCAAGTACCTTGGCTATGTCCGCCGGTTCCTTGATTCCCCCATCCGCAATTACAGCAATATCATTGTACCCCCGCTCCAACAGTGCTTTCTTCACTGAATAGACGGAGCTTAACTGGGGCATCCCAACCCCTGTCATATTTCTTGTGATGCATGTCCTGCCCACACCTATGCCCACCTTTATTCCATCTGCGCCGGAAGCTGCCAGTTCTACGGCTCCATCAGGGCTGACGACGTTGCCGGCCACCACATCAAAGGAGTCCCCATATTTACTCTTTATCCATTTTACTGTTCTTATCACATCGTCACAGTACCCGTGGGAGGAATCAACTACCAGGACGTCAGTACCTGCCTTATACAACAATTCTATTCTTTTCTCATCCCCAGGTATCACGCCAACTGCTGCAGCCACTCTGAGCCTGCCCTCCGGGTCGCGGGTAGCATCCGGGTGTTCAATCATGGACATTATGTCCTTGAGACTCATCAACCCATAGAGCTTCCCGCTCTCATCCAGAATGAGAAGTTTTTCAACCTTGCGGTCGCACATAGTTTCAATCATTTTTTCTCGGGAAGTCCCAACTGGAACATAGACTGGATTTTCTGTCATTATTTGTTTGACCTTCGTTTTTCCACCAAGCTTTCCTAGGCGCATGTCTTTTCCCGTGACTATCCCGCAAAGTTTCCCATCCTTGACCACTGGGAAGGTCTGGAACCCCAACCTGGAAGCCTTGTTGCTCACATAGTCCAAGGTATCTTCCGGTTCAACCGTGACGGGGTCGTGAATCACATAGCCACTTCTTTTGACCTTTTCAACCATCCTGGACTGGTCTTCTGGGGTGAGGTTACGGTGTATTACACCTATCCCACCGTAGAATGCCACGGCTTTTGCCATCTCGTCTTCTGTTACAGTGTCCATCGGCGATGAAACTATGGGGACTTTCAGTTCGGTATTTTTTGAAAAGCGACCACTGACGTCAGGCTCAGTTGGTCTGACATTTGAGTATTTGGGCACTATCAGGACATCGTCAAAAGAAAGACCCCACCCTTCCTTCGAGGCATTTTCGAGGACCTCATGATAGAGCTGTCCCATATATTCAGTTACTACTGCAGAATATAAGCTTTTTCACTCAATGAATGGTTTCTTTTTTCAGGAACTCTTCAATGGCCTTTTTCGTGTATGGTTCGACGGGGAGCTTTAGGGCCTCTTCAGGAGTGACCCAGACGAACTCCTCCGCTTCGTCATTCAGCACCACGTTTGCTGATTTTGTCTCGCAGGCGAAGTCAAAAAAGATAAAATGCCGTTTTTTCCAGAACTCTTCGCCGTAAATGAACTCCTGGAAGTTTATGAACTTTATGTCGAATACATCCATTCCTGTTTCTTCTTTGACTTCCCGCTTTAGTGCCTCCACCAGTGTTTCGCCAATTCAACATGCCCGCCCGGAACAACGTATTTGTTCCTCCACTTGTGCGACTTCATGAGAAACAGTTTGCCCTCCGGGTCGAGTATCAGGGCTCCCACTGTGACTTCCGGGAATTTTTGTTCTGCCATATGCGTGCTTCATAAGCACTGAAGGAAATAAAACTTCCGTACCTGCTCCGTGCACGGGGCTTGTGCCAGGACCTCTGTGGTCCGGTGGTAGAGTTCAAGTCTCTCCGGGGCTCACAAGTTTTTGAACACAACCAATCCATCCAGAACTTCCTTAACAAACCTATCGCTCTTATGCCTGTAAAACTCTTTATCGAACAAGTGTATGTGAATTTTTAGTTTATGCTTCTTCTCTAGCTTTCTCACGAATTTGAGGTCCGGCTTATCCTTTGTCACAACGGCTACATCCAGGTCAGAGTCTGAAGTGAAATTCCCTTTTGCATATGACCCGAACAGATACATATCGCATTTCTCCCTAGAAAGCTTTTCGGCAATATCGAGAAGCGCAAAATAAGCATTGAGCGGAATTTTGTTAAATCTTGCATGTTCCTTTCTCACGAGCTCTATCACTTCCTCACCCTTTTCAAAATTGAAACGGTATTTCCTTCTTTCTTTTACAAGCAAACCAATCGCTTCAAGTAACCGAAGAGCCCCGTCTAAAGGAACATTGTTTTGTTTTGTATATTCTTTTATTTCTTTCCTTGTGAGCTTCCTGCCGGGTTGAAGCGAAAACAGCGTTAATAGCTTGAAAACTGCGGGTTTAAACAGCAGGCCTTTCATCTTTATCACCCAAGTTCCCTGACCAATCTCACAAAGTTCTCGACCTCTTTGGTGAATTCCACGGCTCTTTTCCTCCAGTAGTCCTTCAGATATTCGCTGCCTGTGTAATATTGTGCCCTTACCCTTTCTCTTTTTGCTTCGCTCAGCATACCTGCAAGCTCTTTGAACTTCTCGTATCCCCGTTCTAACATCTTGGCAAGTTTTCTATTTTTTGTGAGGTGCTCCAGAACTTCTATTGTTGTTCTGTGCACTTCTCTATCAACTTTAAGCCAGAGCTTTTTTGCTATCAACAATTTGGCAATATCGTGCATTGCAAAGTACCCAGATATTATTGCCCATCTTGGAAATTTTTCAACAACCGCATACATATGTTCCAGATTTTCTCTGTAGCTTTGCCGGTAGAAATTGAGGTACCTTTCGAGCTCGAGTTCGTTTATTCTGCTAACCTTTTTTGAGCCAATAAGCTCCTCAAGTTTTACCATTATATTGGTAGTTATTGCGTTTTATTTAAATATTTTACCAGTTTTTTGGTTCTACCTGCACCATATATCCTGGCCATACTTCAAATATGCGGGGGGAGGGATTTGAACCCTCGCAGGCACTAGCCACAGGATCCTAAGTCCTGCGCGTTTGACCAGACTCCGCCACCCCCGCAACCAAACCTTCGCTAAGCCCTCGCTTGCAACCCTTTGCTTCGTCGCCCTTCGGGCTCCTCGCAAAGCGTTGATGGTTGCTGTGTCGGGACCCGCTCGGTTTCGTTGACGGCAACCGGTGCTCGGTTGATCCGCATTAGTCGCTGGCCTCTCGAACTCTGTTCGAACAGCCTCGCAAAGAGTGGAAGGTCCCAACTAATAGTTATTTCTCCCACTTTTAAGGAATGTTATGATTGTTCGAACAATAATGGGGCCAGGGGGATTTGAACCCCCGCGAGCGGGTATCTCCCACAAGCTTTCAACCCGGACCAATACCCTGCTCAATATCACTCCCAACCCCTTGAGGGTCGGGTCAGCGCTCCATGACTGGAGCCCGCCAGGCTACCGTTACCTCATGGCCCCTATGTTTCTTGTCTTTCCTTGTGG
>CAYVAH010000031.1:0-3265 GCA_964449215.1 Candidatus Undinarchaeota archaeon
TTTGAAAGATACCTGGGGGAGAGCAGGCCGCACGAGGCGTTTCGCTGGCTCTACCTCGACCGGCTGTGGTTTTCTCCGGATGTTAAGCGTTCCGTTGGGAAGGCGGGCGAAATTATAGCGGATAGCAGTGTCGTGACCACGAAGGGGGAAGGAAGGTCGGGCGAAGTCGCTCATCTTATATCCCATATGTGGTCAGATGTCTCCGGCAGTTCCCGGGACATAAGGTTTGCAAGTGAGGCAGGGGCCATGAACCCTGAGAGGCTGGGGGTTCCCGATGCCGTCTCAGTGGGAATATCAACGAGCGGGGAGACCTCCGAGGTTGTGAAGTGGGCAGAAGAAATGAAAAAATGTGGAAATTACCTCATAGCATTCACCTCGAACAGGGGCTCCAGCCTGGCTCGCCTGTCTGATTTGATTGTGGATACGACTTCAAACAGCAATTCCAAGGAGGGTGCTGATTCCGTAAGGTCCGGCAGCTATGAGGAGAGACAGCTGATCCCGCACACCCGCCTGGTCCATCCCGGTTATCACACAATGGGTGACCCGTCGGAGGAAAAGGCCCTTCTCGGGGGATATGCGATTGCCTGTGGGCTTCTGGGGGAAAAGACTTCCCCCAACAAGCCCATCGGTTATTTGAGGCAGTGGTTCCAGGACGAAAAGAATGTGGAGATGTATAACGCCCTTGCCAAGGCAATCTACCACTACGGGACTGAGGACGATGCCGGGCAGGTGATAATAACAGGTGTCGGTCCAAGCAGGCATGTTGGGGGGATGATAATCAACAGGGCCTCGCATTACCGGATAAACATAAAGGGTTCTTTTGCCGATGACCCGCCAAAGATGCATGCCAACAAGATGCTGCTGGCACTTTCGAGTTCAGCAAGGAAGGAAAATTCGAACATTCTGAGGGAGGTGCGACGGAAGACGAGGGCGGAGCTATATGGCAGGACAATCGAGCCGTATTTTTTTGCGGTCACAGGGACATACGCCGACTGGCTGGGGGATTGTGATGCCTATATAGTGGTGGGGAGCAGCCGGACCAGAGATTACCAGTTCGTCAGGGAACTGGAGGACCCGGAGCTCTTCTACGTTGTGACGCCAATTCTCCTGAACAGTGTTTTGAGAACAGTCGCGAATTATCTGAACATACCCGAGGCAGGTGCACGGTTTCTCCACACTAACCTCCCTGGCTGATTTTCAGCTCGTATAGTCTCCCCTGCGAGTGCTTCTTCCTGGCGAGTTCAGAGAGTTCCTGAGCTTCCCGGAACGGATACCTGCCGTTGTGGCAGGCAAGACAGAGCTTTTTGCTCCCTGCCGCCCTTTTGAAGCCTCTCTCGCTTATGTAGTTTACCGAGTTCACTCCAAGCTCCCTGGCAAGCCCTTCAAAATCCACCTTCCCCCCGTGCCGGTGTTTGTTGACTATGAACTCACTGTAATTTGCCATGTCTATCCCCCCGTGGAGGCAGGGGTGTGCCAGATACGGGAAGGACAGGAACATGTGAATCTCTTTGGCGCCAAGCTCCCTGATTTTTCCCACGAGGGCCATTGTTGTGGTGCCCCTGACTATGCTGTCATCCACAAGGGCGATCTTCTTCCCCTTGAGGTCACCAACAAAGCTGTAACCCTCTTCTATGGCCTTCTCCCGTTCCCCCCTGTCGAGTATGAAACTCCTGGCCTTCGAGAACCTGTTGTCAATAATTGCGTGATACTGCTTCTTTCCGCTCTTTTCCGACATCCCTTCGGCAGCCAGCAACCCACTTCTGGGGACAGGCACTATGTAGTCGCACCTCTTGAGGAGCTTCCTGTATTCTTTGGCCAGCTCTTCCCCGAGACGCTTTCTTATTTCAGCTACGGGCACAGCTTTGTAGTAGTTCTGGGGTGCCGAAAAATACGAGAGTTCGAAGCCACAGAACCGCTCCTTGGGTTCCGCAAGTGTGAGTTTTATCGGGTAACGGAGATCCACGATTATGAGTTCTCCTGGCTTAACCTCCACCTTCTTTCCGTCCAGGGCCTGAGTCCCTGATGAGAACGCCGTGCCGTAGTCTGACTCCCCCATAAACAGGGGCTTGGTTCCATATGGGTCTCTGAAGGCAAAGATTCTGTCTCCAAGAACCCCAACCACGGAGTAGCCGCCCTTCACCTTCTCATAGACCTCCTGGACAGCTCCTTCAAGGGAGTCACCAGATTCGAGTGCCATCTGCAACGTTCTTGTGATGATTTCTCCGTCACCACACCCCTCGAGCTTCAACCCACAGCACCTGATTTGCTCGGAACATTCAGCCATATTTGTGACCTGACCATTATGTGCGGTGGCAAACACTCCTCTGCCTGCAACTGGCTGGGAGTTCTTCAGCAGGTCCCCCTCCCCGGAGGTTGCATATCTGACATGCAAAACCCCCCTGTCATGCGATTTTTTCAGCAGTTTCCCATAGAACTCCCCTACTTTGCCAAGGAACTCGTCCAGTGGGGGGATGCTCCCGACAGCCCTGAAGACCTTTCCCTCCCTGTTTGGCAGGTAAACCCCATAGGCGTGATGCCCCCTGTTCTGTATCCTTTTTCCCCTGTGATGGAGCATTTCAAGAAGTTTTTCAGTATCGGGCTCGTAGAGGTAGAGAGCATATACTCCGCAGTCACCCATACCATCATATCCTCTGGTGATTTAATAGTTTCCCTTATATTCCCGGGGGCCCGGGGGTCATATGTGGTATAAAACGGTATTTGCGGTCCTGTGGTTTTCAATGTGTTCACTGGTTGCGCTCAGGACGGGGACCTATGCGAAGGTGGGGAAAATTTTGTCCCGGCGACCCGGTAGAGAGGCGTTGCTTCTGGGGCTGGCGCTCCTTGGTATGGGCGCTGTTCCCCTGACCTACCTGGTCACGGACTGGCTGGCGCCTTTCAGTTTTTCAGCCCCTCTGTGGGTCAGGGTCTCCGGTGCTGTGACATACGGAATTGGATTTCTCCTTCTTTTCTGGGTGCATCTCACGCTTGGGTGTAACTGGTCTCCTTTCCTCGAAATAAGCAAAGGGCATGTGCTTGTTACAGGAGGTCCATACCGATGGGTCCGTCACCCCCTCTACCTTGCATTCTACGTGATGGCGGTGGGGCAGTGGCTCCTGACGGCCAACTGGTTTGTCGGTTTTTTGGGTGTTCTGCTGTGGAGTGTCTTCTACCTGGCTCGCGTGGGACATGAAGAGAAAATGATGCTGGATTTTTTCGGCAGGGAATACAAAGAGTACATGGAGCGAACCGGCAGGTTGCTGCCGAA
>CAYVAH010000031.1:3365-8192 GCA_964449215.1 Candidatus Undinarchaeota archaeon
TAGCCCCGCCCGGATTTGAACCGGGGTCTGCAGGTCCAGAGCCTGCCGTCCTTGACCACTAGACGACGGGGCTTCCCAATTAGTTGGTCGTGCTTTTCTTAAAAGTTTGTCCCTTGTTGTGGTTGTTCCCGGCTCTTCCCTTCCGCCAGTTCATTATTATTGAAGGGAGGAGGTTGGTGACTATAATGACCATTCCCACTATGGTGAGTATCTCTTCGGAATGCGGAAGCCCCTTGCTCATTATTATTGAAGCTATGACGATTTCACTCAGCCCCCGGGGTATCAGTATTGCAATCTCATTTGGCATCTTTAGGAGCTTTGCCGACACCACCCGCATCAAGAAAGCTGCCACGGCAATTGATACTGCCAGTGACCACATTAACATGTCGTAGGGGACCTTCAGCACAATGCCCATGAAAAGGAAGAAGTAGGTGCGGATCAGAAAGGACATCTCTTGGCTGAACTTCAGGAATGTTCTCGTCCCGATTGCAGGGGTCTTTATGACCTCCGCGATTTCCTTGTTATTTCCGAGAATCAATCCGAATACCAGACCGGCGACTGCTCCACTCCCACCGGCGTATTCCGTGAAGCCATAGAGAATGAAGAGCGCGGAGAGGGTCATCATGTAGGAGAAGGATTTTCCCCACAGCTTCTTGGCGAAGTTTATCCACACAAAACCCACAACTATTCCGAGGAGAACCCCTATCGAAAAATATGAGAGCAGGCTGTTCAGGGCAAAGGTCGGTCCGACCTGGGCGCTTTCTATTATGCTTGCCACGGACATCGCGAAGACGAAATTATAGACATTTGTCATTGTGGATTCGAGCTCGACCACCGGTGCCGAGTCCATCGGCAGGAGTTTTCTGGCTATGGGTATGACCACTGCGGCTGATGTCCCTCCCAGGGTAAAACCGACCATTATGGAGGTGAGGGGGTCCCACCCTGTGAAGAGGAAGGTGAGCCCCCCGATTGCCAGGGAGCTCAGTATGAACGACAGGTTTGCCAGGTTGAATGCTCCGGAGAGCGAAGATGCGAGTTCTCCAAGGTTGATTCTCATACCCGATTCGAAAAGTATGAGGGATATGGCTATGCTCGCTACGAGGGTTGTGAGCGGTTCCAGCATCGAAGCATCCACAAACCCCCTGTTCCTCAGTAGAAGTCCTATAAGTATCAGAATTATGCTGTCCGGGACCTTGGTCCTCTCAAAGAGTTCGGAGGTCAGGAACCCCACGAACATAATCCCTCCAAGAAACATAAGCACCAGAGGAACAATCATAACCAGCTCTCACACTGGCAATAAAAAAGCGTTCCGCGAGTTGCCTGCTGTTGGCTTACCGGTCATTTCTTTTTGGCTTTTTTGGCCGGTTTCTTCTCGGTTTTCTTCTTTGTCACCTTTTTCGCTTTTGTCTTTTTCTCAGTTTTCTTGGTCTTGGCTGGTTTGCTCTTCTTTACTTTCTTTTCTGCCCTTTTCTCCGGCTTTTTCTTGGTGACCTTCTTCTCCTTGGTTTCGGGCTTTTTCTTCTCCTTCTTTGGCTTTTCTTTCTCACCTGTGAAAGATTTCCACTTTTCCTGCGATACTGTGGCAATTTCCACGTAAGCTTTTCCTTCTTTCTTTACGGACTTTACCTGCACCCTGCGAGGGGGGTTGTGCACGCCCTGACTCCATATGAACTTGTTCAGTTCCTCCCCCACCACGACTTCCTGGGCTTTCATGTGCCTCTTCACGAAGTCCTTCAGGTACCTCATTGCCTTGGGGGCAAAGCGCTCCTTTGAACCCCTGCGGGCTTTTCTCAGTGGGACAACCATCAGCCTTTCCATTCAATCACCTCTTCAGTTTCCCCCTCCTCCAGAAATGTCGGAGCGGGTTTCTCGTGACCCTCCTTTTGGTTCTCATGACCACCCAGAAGGGCATGGGTCTGTTCTGCCTGCCCTTCTTTATGAGCCTCAACTTTTTCCCAAGGTTCTTGTATCTCGCCATCTTTACCATCTCTTTATCTTTATCTCCCGTTTCGGTGTCAGTCGCGTGAGTATCTGCTTGAGGGTGGTTTCGTCCACCATGCGGCCTTGCTGTATGAGCTGGATCGCCACCATCTCGGCCTGCCCGGCGAGCTCGGGGTTCGCCAGCTTGACCCTGGCAAGACGTTCCCGGGCTTCGGGGGTCATCCCCCTCCTGAGGAGCATCCTTTTCATCAAGGCAATCTGCCTTTGCTCCTCATTTTGTTTTTCCAACTCCCTTCACCTTCTTTTTTTCAGTTTTGGGAGTCTTCTTGGCTTCTTTCTCTTCCTTTGGAGCCTCTATTTTCTTCTCCGGTTGCTTTTCCTTCACTTCTTTCTTCGGCTTGGTTTCCTTTTCCGGTTTTTCCTTTTCTTCTTCCCTTCCGAACCCCGGAATCTTTTTGTCCAGATAGCTCTGGCCCTTTGGCGTTATCTCCCGCCCTTTCTTGGTCTTCTTGACGTAGCCGAGACCCTCAAGCTGCTTGAGTATTTCCCTTATTATCTTCCCGCCAGCCTTTGTTGTCTTTTCGGGTTTGACTCCCCTGTCCTTCCGGTTCCCGTAGGCGGTTCTCAGCCGGCTGACCCCGACCGGGCTGTGAAGATAAACCTGGCGTAGTATGGCAGCGGCCCGCGTCCACCACCAGTCCTCCTGCTGGGGTGGTCTTTGCCTTCCTGCCCCTGTCTTCACGAACTTCGCCCACTCGGGCATTTTAATGCTCTTTTTGAGGTCCACCTTTACAGCCTCTATCAACTCGTCAGCAGGGACATCAGCCGCGCTTACCATACTCTTGACTCCCGGGCTGGCTTTAAAAAATTACTTGGAGGGTTTGAAAGGTGTCACACACTCCCTGCCACACTCCTCACACTTGACCACAAGCCTTCCCTTTACCACGCGGACCGTTGAGTTCTTTCCGGGGACAAGCAGGGCGTTGCACCCCTTGCAAATCTGTCTTTTCAGTTCGCGGGGGATCCTTGTTCTGGTCCTTGTGGAGATTCTCTTTGCCAGTTCAACATATCTTCTCTGCCTTGGGCTTTTCCTTGCGAGTCTCAGGAGTTTCTTGATTCTTTTGAGGGCAATCACAGGCCCACCACCATCGCTATCAGTGTTGATGCCAGATTCACAAGGTCATTGTTGAACCACCAGATTCCCCTTTCGAGCACCGTGGTTTTCCCGCAGTGGAACTCACGTTCGGTTGTCCTGCCACAGACCCTGCACGTGTACACGCCCTGAATTGCAGCTCCGAAGAGGGAGTCCACCAGCGACCCAACAGCCCCACCGGCTATTGCGGGGGCCAAATAGGTGATTCCTGTGAAGGGGTAGGTGACAAGAAAGATGAACACCCCTGCGAGGAGGCTGGCTCCCAGCCCGAGTGGGGTGACTCCTCCACTTTTCCCCCTTTCAACTGGCCGGAGGGTCGTTATGAGGCGTGGCTTCCTCCTGCTGAGGCTTCCTATTTCTGTTGCCCAGGTATCCGCGGCTGCAGCGGCAACCGCTGCTATTCCCGGACCCATAAGGTCCTTTCCTGAAAGTATGAGGGCGGCTGCCAGACATACGCTGAAGGCATTTGCCATCACCTGAATTGCATTTCTCTTCCCCTTGGTCTGGTAGCGTTCGTCATGCCTGGAGAACCTGCCGAGCAACGAGCTTGACACCAGGAAGGACAGCATCACAAGGAAGAGGAGGGGGGAAGCTGCGTATACAAATGAGCCGACCAGGACCCCGGCTACCAGCCCGTTCAGGTCAAGGGCTCTGAGGTAGTATGCAAAGGAGCTTGCAATCAGGCTGAAGCCGAAGCCCGCCGCAAGTCCGGATGGGGGGGTGTAAATGTAATTCACGGACAGGAATGCGAAGAGTGGCATGGCAAAGCTGTCATCGACCTTTCCGGACCAGGTGGCCACTGCGGCTGCGAGCACCCCCCAAAGCGGGTTGATGGCTCCAAGGGCCACCAGGAAGCTTGCTGCCACGATGAGGGAGGTGCTGAACATATATAGTGTCCAGAGCAGGCCTTTTTCTCCGCGCCATGCTGCCCTGTTCAGCAGCTGTGCCAGGGGTGAGGCTATGCTCATGAGCCCCAGGGGGATTGCGGATACGAGTGGATTGGCCAGCAGGTATGAGGCAAAGGCGAGCAACCCGCCGGAGAGGGAGCTGTAAACTGTTCTTCCCTGGGAAAATGCAACGGCCAGGGCTGAATACGCGAGTGTGAAGTGAATGTCCAGACCGAGCACCACAGAGAGCAGAATGGTTCCGGAAAGCAATGCCCTGTTCACCTCTGCTCTCCACTTCCTGTCCAGGAATTTTCTTGACACAAGTTCCAGGAGCAAGGGGATGGCAGGCCATAGAAATTCATGCATGCAAATTTTCCGCATCTCCGGGATTTATGCGTTGCTGAACCGTTCTCTTTATATCCTGAAAAAATGAGTTACTGGTGGGGCCGGTAGCACAGCTTGGATAGTGCGACGGGCTTCGGACCCGTAGGTCGTGGGTTCAAATCCCACCCGGCTCAGCCCTGTTGGGCGCAAGGGACCGTAGTGTAGTTTGGTATCATGCGAGCTTCGGGAGCTCGTGGTCGGGGGTTCGAATCCCCCCGGTCCCAACCTTTTATCAAAAGCTTGACCAAAAGCTGGGTGTCCGGAGGACACCCGAATGTAGGAGGTATCGGAACCTTAGGTTCTGATAGGGTTCGAATCCCCCCGGTCCCAATTGAGCAATGAGTTCTGGCCTGTAAGAATTTCCAAAATATAGAAAAATAAAGAGTCCTGGTTATTTCAGGAACTCTTTATACCCTATATAGAGGGCGAAGAGTCCAACGAGGGCGTACACAATCGTCACCA
>CAYVAH010000032.1:0-8074 GCA_964449215.1 Candidatus Undinarchaeota archaeon
ATTGAGCGCCTCACGGGCTGCACCTATAAAGGCTGATTTTTTAAACCCTGCCTCCTCCACAGGTTATGCCTACCTGGGTTGTGACGGGTGCCAGCGGTTTCCTGGGCTACCACATGTGCAGGTTCCTCCTGAAAAAGCGTGTAAAGGTCCGCGGCGTTGACCTTTCACCCTTTGAGTATGACATGAAGGTTGATTTCCATCAGGGGGACATAAGAGACGCCTCACTGATGCGGGAGGTCTGCGAGGGTGCGGATGTGGTCATGCACGGTGCTGCTGCACTTCCGCGCTGGCCCAGGGACAAGATATGGGACGTCAACCTGGGTGGAACCAAGACGATGCTCGAGGCAGCCTCCTCAGCCGGCGTTCCCCGGTTCGTGTTTATCTCCACCACAGCTGTTTACGGCATTCCAAAGAAGCACCCCCTCTACGAGGATGATCCCCTCTCCGGAGTGGGTCCATACGGGGAAAGCAAGGTGGCTGCAGAGAGAGTCTGCGAGGAATACCGTGACCGCATGGTGGTGAGCATCCTCCGGCCGAAGACCTTTGTGGGCACAGTTCGCCTCGGAATCTTCTCCGTGCTGTTTGACTGGCTTTACAGGGGGAAGAACCTCCCGGTTATAGGGAATGGACGCAACCGATACCAGCTTCTCGATGTGGATGACCTGGTTGAGGCCATTTACCTTATGTCCCGGCTCCCGCGCAGGAAGGCCAACGACACATACAATGTAGGTGCCACCGAGTTCGGCACCATAAATTCCCACATGCAGACCCTCCTGGACTACCGGGGGAAAGGCAGACTTGTCCATTTTCCCGCCCTGCCTGTGAAGCTCGCCCTTCGTGTTCTCGACCGTCTCGGTATGAGTCCGCTGTATGCCTGGGCCTACGAGACCCTGGACAAGGACCATTTTGTTTCGGTGGACAAGCTCCTGTCCGTTGGCTGGAAGCCAAAAAAGACCAGCGAGCAGGCTCTTCTGGACTCATACAAATGGTATGAAAAACACCGTGACGAAATTGCGGGTCGCAAGGGTGTGACCCACACCACCCAGTGGGACCAGGGTGTGCTTGCACTGATTCGCGACTGGTTTTTTTAATCGGGGTGCCTACTGTTTTTGTGGAGTTTCCCTCTGATATGCGCCCCGCTACCCTGGAGGAGCGCCGGCTGTTCTACGAGAAGGAGTTCCGGTGGAGGGAAGCCAGGAGGTGGGTCCGGAGCTTTGTAAAGGTTGATACAGGCAGGCATACTGGCATAGCTGTCCCGGGTGAGAAAAAGAGACTGTTGATGCTCCGCCCCTTCAGGGACCTCCGTGAGCGCCTTATCCACTATCTCCCAGAGGATGTGTATTATGACCGCAACTCCTACCTCTCACTCAACCGCTGCACCCGCTGCAAAATATTCTTCGGTCTCTGGCACGGGAAGTACTGCTGGTGGTCCTGCCGTAACGTCATGGGGCAGGAACTGGCGTTTGACCTTGATCCGGAAAACCTTACCGAGCAGGAGCGGGGAAGCATATACTCCTTCACGGCCCGCGAGTTTGAGGAGACCCGCCGCCGCACCCTCGAGCTCGTGGACTGGCTGTCTGACCGGTTCACAAAGCTGATTCCCGTGTATTCCGGCAGGGGTTTTCACGTGGTTGTCCGGGACAGGGACGCCTTTTTGTTCACCATGGAACAGCGGCAGGCTCTGGTGGAGGAACTCCCTCCCGGGCTGGCGGAGGTTATCGACCCCTGGGTCACCCGGGGGAATATTCGCCTGCTCAGGCTGCCCTATTCGCTCCACGGTCTGGTCAGCAGGGTGGCCACGCCACTGTCAAAAAAAGAGCTGGAGAAGGAAGACCTTCTGGATAGATTCAAGCCCAGATACCTTTAATCTTCCATCTCCTCTTTCTTGGCATCATAGTAATAGTAGTATTTCTTTGCCTTTTTCTTGCTCTGGCAGCCCATGGAATAAAGGGGTGCACCAAGGATTTACGCTTTTCTATGTGCAATTGTCGAAACAAGTATAGACAAATTATAAATAGGACTTCTGATACAGGGGCTCATGGAACGACGCTATTTGGCAATAGTAAATAAGGAAATCCCACAGGAGGACCTGGAAAGACTGAAACGGATTGGGGAGGTTGTGAGGGTTCCAGAGGGGGAAAGCATAGTGGAGCTCCTGGAGCGTTATGGTGACGGGTACTCCGGTATTGTGAGTGTGGGGGGTGACGGGACGGCGGGCAAGGTCATGTGGTATGCTGCGGGCAAGGACATTCCGGTGGTGGCCATTCCATACGGCACGGGCAACGACATCCCCTCATCAGCCGTGAGGAACTTTGACAAGGAGGAATACATCAAATGTTGCTTTGACGCCCTTGAAAACGGGGGCTTCACGGAGCAGAAGTACGACGTGATTGAGTTTGAAGCTGACGGCAGGAAGTATCGGTCAGTTGTGGGGCTGCATCTTGGTCTGTTTGCAAATGCATGCAAGACAGAGCGGTTGAAAAAGCTCTTTGGCAGCGGAGCGTATATAGTCAGAGGTGTCGCTGACATAATTTCCTACCGGCCGAAGCCCATAACAATCAAGGTGAATGGCGAGCAGGTATATCAGGGAGGAATCTGGGCAGGGCAGGTTGCCAACACACCAACAACAGGGGGAGGCAGGGTCTATATGGATGGCGTCGACCCCAGGGATGGGGAGCTGACACTGGTGTATCTGCCCGTGGAGAATGTCAGGAGGCGTGAGCTTCCAGGGCTTATCAGTGACCTTACGGATATGGTGAACCTGGAACAGGTGGAAGTGGTCAGGGGAGTCAGGGAATTCGAGATTGATGGCAAGGTGACTCTTGGGTATTGTGGCGAATATCTCGGTCCGGTGGAACATGTTTCCGGCCGGGTAATTCCCCGGGCCGCCAAGTTATGCGTCCCGTATAACATTTATAACACACTGTGACATAGCAGTCCATGTATGACCTTGCCATTGTCGGGGGTGGTCCCGCCGGGCTCACCGCTGCCATCTACGGCCAGAGATACGGCCTGAAGACTGTGGTCCTTGCCTCTCAGGTTGGTGGGCTTCTGGTTGAGAACCCATTAATTGAAAACTACCCGGGTTTCCGGAGTGTTGCTGGCCCGGAACTGGCACAGGCGATGCACGGGCACGCCACGGGTCTCGGTGCAGAGGTCCGGGCTGAAAGGGTGGTGGGGCTCCGCAAAAAGGGCAGGAGCTTCATTGTAAGGACGGAGCTCGGTCAGGTTGAGGCGAAGGCTGTTGTGCTCGCACACGGTCTAAAGAGAAGGAAGCTCGGTGTCAAGGGCGAGGAAAGATTTCTTGGAAAGGGAGTGAGCTACTGTGCCACCTGTGATGCTCCGTTTTTCCGGGGCAAAAAGGTCGCGGTGGTCGGAGGGGGAAACTCTGCCGCGCTTGCCTCTCTCATCCTCAGCGAATTCGCTTCCAAGGTGTTCATAATCTACCGCCGGGACAGGTTTTTTCGCATGCAGCCATACTATCTCCAGAAAATTGAGGGGACGGGGAAGATCAAGCCTCTTTTCAAAGAGGAAATTGAGGAGCTTCTGGGCGGGGACAGGCTGGAGGCGGTGAAGCTCAAAACCGGGAAGGAACTCAAGGTGGATGGGCTGTTTGTGGAGATAGGCTTTCAGCCGGACATACCTTTCGAGACAGAGCTCAAGTTTGCCAGGGACGGGCGTGGCTTTTTGAAGGTCGATCCGGGGATGCGCACCAGCGAACCGGGTGTTTTTGCCGCTGGTGATATAACCACGGGCAGTGACTACTTCTGGCAGATTGCCACCGCTGTTGCCGAGGGTGCCATTGCTGCGAGATCAGCCTATGACTACCTGCTCAGGGGATAACATGGCGAAGAAAAAATATCTCTACGCTACAAAGATGCACATTTACACCATGCTGGCAGCGCTCATTTTCGTTCCCTTGATGATGGTGATGGCGTGGCTCCGCGGCGGTCCCGAGGCCCCTCCGCTTTCCATGGTCCTTCTAACCCTCGCCTTGCTGGGGTTCGTAAGCTGGCTGACCTGGAAGAGCTACAAGGGCGAGCTTCCGATGATGCGGATAGAGGAGCGCTAGCGTTTTTTCAGGTGGACGTCCAGCTGCGGGTATGGTATTTCCACCCCCGCTTTCTTCAACCGGTCATATATCCTCTTCAGCATCTTGCTTCTGACGGCGAAGCTCTTGGGAGTGGGAGTCCAGGCTTTCACGGTTATCTCAATGGCGGAGTCAAGCAACCCGCTCATATACACACTCGGTTTTGGTTCCTTCAGGACATAGGGTTCCTCCCCCAGCACTTCTTCGACAATTTTCATGGCCTTATTGACATCGCTTTTGTAGCTGATTCCTACCTTGTATTCGAATCTGCGGGCCGCTATCTGTTTGAAGTTTTTTATATCCGCGCTGAACACCCTTTCATTTGGCATCCTCACAATTGGCCCGTCCCATGTTCGCAATCTGGTGCTCAGGGGTGTGATGTCCAGGACGACCCCCCCTACCTTGTTTATCTCGACGCTGTCCCCTATGTCAAAAGGTCGATCTATGTACAGGAATATCCCGGATATGAGGTTGGACACTGTTTTCTGGCTGGCGAATCCCAGAGCGACACCCACTATCCCCCCTGCCACAAGGAGGCTGTCAAGTCTGAAACCCCCGACGTCCAGTGCGAGAAGCGCTAGAAGGAAAAACATCCCGTAGTAGCTCAGTCGTGCCATGCTCCTTGCCGTTCCGGCTGGCATGTTCTTCCGGAATCCCTTTTCCAGGAGTTTTTCCAGCCGTTTTAAGACAAGCAGTCCTGCCAGGAAGGTCAGCGCACCAAAAACCACGCTGGGAGCACCTTGCAGCAAACTCAGGTCAATCATACACCCCACCCCATCTCAATTGTCTCCTCCTTCTTGAAAATCTGCCCCTTCGCGCGGACCCGGGTGAGCCCCTTGAAGTAACTTTTGTTGAGGTACCTCACCCTGGGCGATGCCACCTTCCGGATGTCGAGTTTCACCATTTCAGTTGCCACTTCTTTTTTTCCGTAGTATATGTCCAGATAGCTCCCGTTCAGCAGGAGTTTTGATGCCCCCTTCAGTTCACCGGTGTAATTCTTGATTCTCAGAGGGATTATCATGGATTTGCCATCCCATTTCACCGGTTCCTCGACCACTCCCCCGTCAATTCTCCTCGCGAGTGTTCCCCCGTCCACCGGCCCGTAGATGGAGAATTCCTCCTTACAATGCCCGAATATGTCCACAGGTTCCCCCCCGAAGAACACACCGACTTCAATCGGGACCTTCAGGAACACCACAATCCTTTCTCCCGGTGCTATGTGGAGCTTCGGGTAGTTCACAAGGAAGAAGTCTGTGATTTTTTCCGGAAGGTTTATGGGTGGCATGGGGCGGACTTCGAGCTCGATTTTCTTCGCCACGAGCTTTACCCTCTTGTCGCCCCTCCTGTATAGGTAGTACCCCCTTTTTTTCTCCACCGAGAACCCGTCTTTGTAGGACCTGCTGACCTCAAGTTTTCCAAACACGTCCTTACTCGGCTCGGATATTAATATAATCTTCGCCGTCTATGTTTTCAATGGCAATCCTCCTTGGTGACTTCCCCCGGTCGTTTGTTGATGCCCTTGAAGAGGACCGCCAGGATGTGCTGGTTGTAAAATACCCGGAAAGGGTGGATGAAAACACCCTCCCACCCGGGGTGAAGGTGGTGGTGGCGGTGTCACACGGCATAGACAACATCGACGTCGAGTTTTTGAAAAAGGAGGGCATAGAACTTTACAGGGTTGCCACCGGTGCTACTGATGTTGTGGAGTTCTGCGTGGCCGCCGCCGTTACCTTGCTCCGCAGGCTGCCCCTCGCGAGTATGGGAGACTGGACCCGCCCGGAGGGAAAGAGGCTCAAGGGAAAGACCTGGGGTATTGTTGGTCTCGGGCTTATTGGTAAGGAGCTGGCGGAGACTGTTGAGTCTCTCGGGTGCAAGGTGATGGCATATGACCCTTATGTGGAGGATGACAGGAACGTCCCGCTTGATGAGATTGCAAAGGCGGACATAGTTTCCATCCACGTTCCCTTAACTGAAGAGACCAAGGGAATGATTGGCGAGGATTTCCTTTCAAAATTCAGCGGTGTTCTTATTGATGTGTCCCGGGGAGGGGTGGTTGACACCGAGGCTGTCATTGAAGCATTGAAGCAGGGGACCATATTCGGTGCTGCTCTGGACGTCTTTCCTGAAGAGCCCTACCCCCTTCTGGAGAGTGAGGGGCTGAATCTCCTTGCGACCCCACATATCGCTTCCAACACGGAGGACCGCTGGGCGGATGCGGCGAGGGAAGTCAACCGTGTGATTTCCAGGTGATCAGGGCTCCGTAGAGCACGTAGAAACCCATAACTGCCAGTCCGACTATTGTGCTTGCCGTCCCTGCAAGACTTATCAGGCTTCCCGGCCAGGTCATCCATTCGTTTGCGAGGAAAGGCCCCAGAGCAAGAATCAGCGTCTTCAACAGCTCCCCCCCGAAGGTGAGCAGTGCCCCTGCCGCGACTTTCCCCCACTTGACCTCCGGGAACTCCGCTTTTGCCCAAAGCCAGGCCACCAGAGGTGCCACGAGATATGGGGTCCCGACTATTGTGGCTATCCAGTCCGTCATGGTCCTCTTCACCATGGCTGATATTTAACAGGAACCCACCCCGAGGAGCTTCCTGTAACCGAGGCTGCTCATGGCTCCTCTTACCCGAGCTTCATCCAGGAACTCCCACTCCGCCAAGTCCCTGTAAATGCCAGATGCCCCAGAACCGTTGATCGACTTTACCCTAGTTATCAAGGACAGCAACTCCTCATCTTTGGGTTTGAGTTCCAGGTAGTCATCTTCTGCCAACGGGTCAAGAGGGTTGTAACCGTGCTCGTGCAGTTTCTTTGCCCAGGACTTTGCCAGGAGGCCGTAACCGAGCATCAACGTCCTTATACTGCTCAGGGTTCCCTCCCACGGCATTTTTTCCAGCACTCTCACGGCCCTTCTGAAATAAGCGCTCGCCCTATACACCCTATCCTCTGCTATCCTGGAGAGTTTTCTACTCAATTTTTTGTATGTCGCGTCTTCCAACAACTTGTATCTGTATTCTTTATCAACTACAACTGCCGAAGCTGCCAGGAATGACAGCTCTTCCCTGGTTATCCCTGCCTTTTTCATTTCTTCAGTGGAGAAATAGTTCCTGTTTTGATCGATGAGGTCTTCTATGAGTTCCTTTCCCCTGAGATTCTTAAGCATCTCAAGTCCCTGGTTGGCATCATCTATGGCCCTGTAGAACTCGCCCTTGGAGATTCCCCCTGGCAGGTTATTCAGGTCCACTCCCAGACCCTTCATCCCCATTATCACGGGAATTGTCTGTATCCTTTCAAAATAGTCGTGGAGCTCCTCTTCCGTAAAGTCCTCGCCACGCTTCTCTTTGTAAAGGTCTGTGTACATCCCTTTGAAGAATTCACAGAGCAGGCCGTCATGTTTACCGTATCGGGATTTGAATGCTTTGACCAAGAGCTTCATGTCCCGCTGTTTTGTCAGATATTCTGTGAATTTTTTGTCCTTTCGTTTCAAACGTTTCAAGCGGTTTTCAAGGCCCTTGTCCTTAACTCCACTTTTGTTCAGGACGCTGTACATCTTGTCTGCTGGGAACCCAAGATTTACCTTGAGTTCTTGATAATCCCCGACAGGTGTTTTCAGGAATAGTTGATTTATCCTGTTCAGCCGGGCTCCTTTTAGCTTGACACTATCATCGCTATCCACGGCTTCATCAACCATTCTGAGTGTGGTGTAGAATAGTTCCGTGACTTCGGCAGTTTCGCCATCCATGAGGAATTCAATAAGTTTCAGGGTATTCCTGCCGCTCTTGTTTTTGAAGAATATGTCAAATACCGGACCGAGCAGTTTCTCATCCGCCTCATCAACTTTCTCCTGATAGGTTTCCAGGATTTCCATACCCGGAAATACGACACCTGCATATATACTTTTCTACATTCGACGAATATCTTATACTCCCGGCAACACACCAGTTATTTTTCGACAGTTCATTTTGAAAAAGCTTGTGGGGCCGCCCGGAT
>CAYVAH010000033.1:0-7761 GCA_964449215.1 Candidatus Undinarchaeota archaeon
GTGGGATTTACCAGCGACTTCCACCTGGGTTTTGGCTCGGGCAGGAGGAAGGGTGACGCCGTTCTACAGGCAAGGCGTGCGGTGAGGAAGCTGCTTGAGCAGGATGTGGACGTGCTGGTCATAGCAGGGGATCTTTTTGACAGTCCAGTGCCGCGACCTGAGACCTTGCGGGACGCTGCTGAAGTGCTGCGTCCGACCCTGAAGCGGGAGCCCTTGCAGCTCACGGGTGTGGGCAGGGACTCCCCCGAGCTCAGGGGTATGCCCGTGCTGGCGATACATGGCAACCACGACCGGAGGATAAAGGGGGAGGTGAATCCAACCCAGCTCCTTGGGCTTATGGGGTACCTTGTTTATCTTCACAATAATGGTGTTCTGGTTGAGGACACCGGATTCTTTGGGGTGGGCTCAGTGCCTGAGAGCTACTCACGCCGCGTGTTCCGGTCCCTCGACGTCAGGCCTTTCGGCGACCCTTCCTTTTTCATATTTCACCAGGATATCCTTCCCTATCTCCCGAATGCCCCGCTGAAGTTTTCTGACCTTCCACGGGGGTTCTCCTACTATGTTGACGGGCATATTCACGCTCCCCACCTTGATAAGAACTTCCTTGTGGTGGGCAGTACCGTGGTCACACAGATGAAGCCAGATGAACTTGAGAAGTGTGTCTGGGTCTGGGATGGCGGCTTTGAGAAGCACCCGATAGATAGCAGGCCTTTCCACTACATGGAGGTCGATGCGGCCGGCCGCTCTCCCAGCGAGGTTCTTGCGGAGATAGACGGGGTTCTCCAGAAAATAGTTTCCCGGAGGACGGGGGAGGAACCCATGGTGAGAATAAGGGTTGTGGGGAAGCTTGCCCCCGGATTTAAGCCAACTGACCTGGTTTTCAGGAATGACTATGGCCTGATTGTCAGCTTTGATAAAAGACTTGAGGGGACTGCCCTCTCCACCTTGGAACCATCCGAGCTGAATGTCGATGAACTCGCCGTCAAGACGCTGAAGGAGGTGCTGAAAGAGAGGGGGCTGAAGCTCGATGTCTCAAAGTTATATGCCTGCCTTTTGAAGGGTGATGAAGCGGCGGTGTGGAGGCTCCTGGAGGAATCTGCATGATAAGGTCGTTGAAGCTGCAGGGCTGGAAGAGTCACGAGCTCACTGAGTTTGAATTCACCCGTGGCACCAACGTTCTGGTGGGCATAATGGGCTCGGGGAAGAGCTCGGTTCTCCAGGCGATAACATTTGCCCTTTACGGTGAGGTCCCGGAGGTCAGAAGTCGCAAGCTCGCACTTTCAGACATGCTTATGCGAAAACCCCGGAGGCTTGAACGGGCCGTGGTCGAGCTGGAGTTCGCCGTCGATGATGTCATATACAAGGTAGAGCGTTCCCTCACCCGTGATGGGAGCGAGGCCCGGTTGTTCAGGGAGGGATCCCTGCTCGAGGTTGGATCGAGGAAGGTTACCAGAAAGGTCACGGAACTGCTGGGGACTGACTATGAGAGCTTTGTAAACGTGGTGTACGCCCGTCAGAACGAGATTGATAACTTTCTTCGCTTCGGGAAGACTGACAGGGTGAAGCTCATAGATGGTTTGCTGAAAATAGACCGCCTTGAGGATGCAAGGAAGAAGCTCCGGAGCTTCCACACGGGTGTCGGGCGGAGCCTCGAGGAACTGAAGAAGAAGGCGGCCACGGATGTCTCTGAGGTGAAGGAACGGCTGGGAGAGGTGGAAAGGAAGATTCGCGAGCTTGAGGGTGAGCTGTCGGACCTCCAGAGGGTTGTGGGCTCGACCAGGGAGAAATTCCTTGAAAGGCAGCAGCTTTTTGAGGAAATGGACCGTTTAAGGGTGGAGAGGGAGAAACTGGCTTCCAGGGTCAGCAGGCTGAAAGGGGAGAAAAAATCACTTGAATCCCGGATTTCCAGGCTTCCAAAACTGAAAGATGCTCCCAGGAAGCTCGAATCTGCCAGAAAGAAGCTCGAAAGGCTGAGGTCCAGGGAGAAAGAGCTCATATCCCGGGTATCTTCCCTCAATGCGAAGAAGGAGCAACTCAGGAAGCGGCTGGAGGAGCTGGAACGCTACAGGGACAAAGCCGGGTTGAAAGTAAGGGATTACAGCAGGGAGCTTGAGAAAAAGCGCGAGGAACTGGCTTCACTGAAGGGAGAGCTGGATGTTCATCTCCATGCCATAGAGCAGCTGAAGTCCGCTGGGGCGAAATGCCCCGTCTGCGGTTCTCCGCTGAAGGATCCGGAGAAACATATCAAAAGACATGAAGGGGATGTGGCATCCCTGAATCGGAAGGTTGCCAGATACGGGAAGGAACTTGAGGAACTGGAAATGAAACAGAGAGAAAGCGAGCGCCTCCGGGCTGAGGTTGAGAAGGCGAAGTCCTTTGTGGGCGATATCCCACGGTTGAGGGAGGAGCTTGCCGGGCTGGATTCCCGGCCGCTCGAGGAGGAGCTGGACGGTGTTCGTGGGGAGCTCACCGGTCTGGAAAAGGAAGTCGAGAAGCTTGAGAAAGCGGTCGAGCGCGGGGAGATGGAGTCACAGCTGAAGACCTTGGAGGAGGAGCTGAAGGACAGCGAGGCCAGGTTGGAGGGTCTCGGGTTTGACGAGAAAGCCTACAGGGAGCTACGTGATGGGGTCAGTGAGCTCAAAGCTTCGTTGAGCAGTATGAAGTCAAGGATGCAGTCGATACCCCAGACCATTGAAGCCAGGCAGTCCGAGGCATCTGCCCTCCGGAGGCAGCTTGAGGAGGTCAAGAATGCCAAGGAACAGGCGAAGCGCACCGAAAAGGCGCTGGAATCGCTTTCCATTCTGATAAATGCCATCGCCGATGTCCAGATTCTTGTGCGCAGGAGATTTGTGGAGCTCGTGAATGAGCTTCTTGGTGATATCTGGTGCCAGCTCTACCCATATGGGGACTACTCTTCCCTCCGGATAGAGGTTGAGACTGATGGTCGGCGGACCGGGGACTACGTGCTTCAGCTTCTCGAAAAACGGGGATGGGTGAATGTGGACGGGGTGGCCAGCGGTGGGGAGAGGTCAATAGCTTCACTTGCCCTGCGTGTGGCTTTTGCCAAGGCGTTGAGTCGTCTGGGACTGTTGTTGCTGGATGAACCAACCCACAACCTGGACGACAGCGGGGTGGAGAGGCTGGCGGACGTCCTGAGGGAGGGTATGCCTTCCGTCCTCGAGCAGGTTTTGATAATAACCCATGAGGAGAGGATGGAGAAAGCCTCGACGGGTTCGGTCTACAAGCTTCTCAGGGACAAGGCTGCTGAGGGCCCAACACAGGTGGAGAGGCTTTAGCCTCCAGCTCCAGCATTTTTTTCTTTTCTTCCACGCCCATCGAGAATCCTCCCATTCCTTTCTTTGCAACCACCCTGTGGCAGGGGACGAACGGGGCAAAGGGGTTGCTGCGGAGGATGGACCCGACAGCTCTGGGACTGGTGTTGCATCTCCCTGCCAGCTCTCCGTAGGTTATTTTTTCCTTCACCTGGCGCAGTTCCCCCAGCACCTTTCTCTGTGCCGTAGTGAGGAGCGACCAGTCAAACACGTCTTCCCCACAGAGTGCCCTTTCAAGAAGGTATCCGGCTTGGGTATCCAGGTCGGGATCGTGTTCCCATCCCCTCTTCACCAGCTCAGTTTTCAGCCTTTTTTTCACCCTGCCAAAAAAAGAGAAGGTCGAGAAAACTATCTTTTTCCTGCAGATGACCCCTATCTCCGGGTTGCTTCCCTTCAGAGCAATGCCCACCCTAATCCCTGTAGGCATGGTACAGAAACTTTGCGGCGTTCTTAAGTTTAAGCAGTTCCTTGCCAGAGTCCTTTCTGCTCCGGTAGGCGCCTTTGATGAGCCGCCCGATAAGGCGTGGTATGCCCCAAAGCGGGAAAAGGGCCACCCACAGCCCAGTCTTCAGCGCTTCCCCATAGTCATATACGGTGGAAGGGCGCACGTTTTTCAGCACCCTTTCGTACAGGGTGTGCGGGTTCTCGCCGTCAATCTTGTCGTAGAGCACATTGCTCCCGTCCACATACTCCGAAAAGACCATTCCCCTTTCCAGACATCTCTCGACAAGTTCCTTTGAAATTTCTTTGATGGCGGTTTCCAGTTTCTCCTTTTCAGCTTTTTTCCGGGAAGCCGCCTTCAGGAGCTCATAATATGTGCTCCCCGTTTTCACGTATATGTTGCCCATGACCTCTGTGGGGACTTCCATCCACGAAACTGCTTTTCTGCGCGCTTTGTTGGGTGGCATTACTGTTTGAAGCTTGTTGAGGAATATGTCTTTATTGTCGGTGAGTTCCGTCCAGAACTGCAACTGAGGGTATGAGGGATTTGGGGCAGAGCTTGGATTTTCATAGAGGAATCCAAGATAATCGAATTCTGGCAGCTTTTCCCATATTTTTTTGTATTTCCCAAATTCTTCCATCAGCTCTTTCCGTCTTTCCCGGGGGGCATCGCAGAACTCTTCCAAATAGTCCCGGAAAGACTCGACCTTGTTCCTCCTATTCATTTTACGGATTGCTTCCTCAGGGTCAAAGTGAATTACACCCATAACCACTTTAGGGTGGTTTCGGTTTATATGGGTTGTGTCAGGAAAATTTATAATCCGGGAATAGTAATTCCTTAATGCGGCTCCTTGGAGTTTTCGGGAAGGACGTTACGGTTACCAACGCCGCCTCCTTCGGTTCAATGCTCGGTTCCACAATTGGGGAGCCGTTTATTGTGGGCTCGGATGCCCGCTTCGGCTCCCTTCCCATGAAATTTGCCCTGTCTTCCGGGCTGCTCTCTTCTGGTTGCAACGTGGCAGACCTGGGTTTTGTGCCTTCCCCTGTTCTTGCAAGGGCGGCCCGCGAGGAGCGGGTCTGGGGCATTCATTTTTCTTCAGATCCATACCCGCCGGAGTATGTGGGTGTGAAGGTCTATGACCCCAGCGGGAAGCCATGGGATGGGCGACTGGACCCCCACGAGGGTGACAGGGTGGGGAGACTCGCGAGTATTGACCTTGTTCCGAACTATATGGGCGAGCTGATGGATATGTATGACCCTGAGCCTGTCCGGGTTGTGGTGGACTCTGCCAACGGTCCGACAGGGCAGGTCGTTCCCGCACTCCTGCGCTCCATGGGTCTTCAGGTGATGGAGGTGAACAGCTCCCTCAGCCCCGTGACATCCAGGGGTTATGAGCCGAGTGCGGACAGCCTCCGCGATCTGGAGTTCATAGTCCGCCGCAAGAGGGCAGACCTGGGGGTGGCTTTCGATGGTGCGGGGAGTAAGGCGGGTTTCGTGGTTCCCGGTGCCTACATAAGTGCTGGCAGGGCGATGGCGTTGCTGATGAAATTCAATGGTTTTGACCGTGTTGTGGCCGATTACGGTGCCACAGACCTGCTTGACCTTGTAGGCGTTGTTGAAAGGGTTCCGGCAAGTGAAGTTCGCCTGGCTGAGAGGCTCCATGCAAAGGGCTTTGAGGTGGGAGGGGGGACGATGGGTGTAATGTTTTCTGAGTGGAGCTTCGCCCCGGATGGAATAATGCTGCTTCTGGAGCTTCTACAGGCCGCTTCCAAGAGAGGAGAGACCATAGAGGCGCTCAATGAGCAGCTCCCTGAGAACTATGAAATGGCAGGGATGGTCCGGTGCCGGGATCCTGAAGGTGCAGTGGAGGACGCGAGGAAGTCCCTTTCTGAGCATGAGCTGGACCTCCGGGAGGGCGTGAAGGTCGTGTTTGAGGACGGCTGGGTGTGGCTCAAGCCGATGAAGGGTTTTGTTCGTGTCTCCGCGGAGGCAGGAACCAAGAAGCGTGCCAGGGAGCTCATGGAACTTGGCAAAAGCTCTATTAAGCGCTATATCTGACACTCCTGTGTTCAGATACCCTGTCAGTGTGAAGGCTGTGATCAGAAAGGGTGGCAGGTTCTTGATGATCAGGGGAACAAGGAAAGGGGATTCTGAGTGGAGCTTCCCGGGCGGACTTGTTGATGAAGGGGAATCCCTGGAGGAAGCCCTGAAACGTGAGGTTCTTGAGGAGACCGGCTACAGGGTGCGTGTTGGCAACCCCTTCCACGCCACAAAATACAGGCACCCGAACGGGGGCGAGAATGTGGCGATATTCTACGCTTGCGAGATTGTGGGGGGTTCTCCATCCCTTGGGGGGGAGCCGGACCAGGAGTTCCTTGCCCTGGAATGGGTTTCGCCCCAGGAAGCTGTTCCATGGGCGAGGAAGGTCATGGAGAGAGCGCCCTGAGTCGCCTCTCAAGGGTTTCTGCCATTTCTTCGAGGCCGTGGGGGGTGGCGACAAGGTAGCCATACCCGCTGGGTTTCAGTTCGAACACAGCCCTTTTTACGTCCCTCCTGCTCCCAGAGTTGCTTTCGAATTCCACGTATTCTGCCAGCACTACCGGAATCCTCGCCGCGACATCAGTTGATGGAAGGGGAAGGGAACCAAAGGCGGCGCTCAGTTCACGGATTGCATCTGCGCAGCCCTCCAGGATGTCCCCTGCCGGGCAGGAGAAAAGGAGCTTCCTTATCTCCTTGGACAGCCCAGCTCCAACGGGCTTCAACAATCCCTCGGCAGAATTCTGTATGAGAAAGCTCGGTTTTTTTGCCTTTCCCTGCTTGATGACAGTTCTGTGACAGCCCTTCTTTATCAGGAGTTCCACAATCAGTTCAAGCGGCTCTCCCCCGACCTTCAGCTCGAAGTTCCTTATGGCATATAACATTCCCGGACGGGACGGAAAGGCGTAGAGATCAAAGCCAGGAACTTCCATACCATACCTTGGTGCCCGCCCTATTTCAACCTTATGGCGTCGAGGAGATTGGGGGTCCTTGTTGGCAGTCGGAGCTTGCTTCTCACTGCCGCCGCGAACTCCGGAATCTTTTCTGGACTCCCGTGCACTGGCAGGACGACGCCCGGTCGGGGTTCCATGTCCCTCAGGTAGGCCAGCAGCTGTCTGCGGTCACTGTGGGCGGAGAACCCCTCTGCCTTGACAACACGCATCCTCAGGGGCAGGCGTTCCCTGCCGTTCAGCAGGATTTCCTTCGGCTGTTTCAGCACAGTTTTTCCCAGTGTGCCCTCCCCCTGATATGTCACGAAGACTATTGTGTTTTGCTCGTAGGGAGCCAGCTTCGAGAAGTAAAATACACTGGGCCCCCCGTTGAGCATTCCTGAGGAGGCCATAATTATGCTGGGACCATCTTCAGCGACTATGCGTTCCCTGTCCTTCTGCCCGCCAACCCTTCTGAATATGGGGTTGAGCAGGGGATTTTCCTCGGTGGTGAACACAAGTTTCCGGATGTCCCTGCGCAGGAATTCCGGATACGTGGTGTAGATTGCGGTGGCGTCCCAGACCATACCATCCACATAGATGGGGACCTCCGGTAGCTGTCCTTTTTTCACGGCATCCTCGACAGTGAGCATGACCTCCTGGACCCTGCCCACGCCCGCAGTGGGTATAAGAATCTTTCCCCCGCGGTCCACCGTTTCTTTGATTATCTCCACGAGTGTCATCTGTGCTTCTTTTATTGAGGGGAGCACGTCCTCCGCCTTTCCATAGGTGCTCTCTATTATCACAGCCTCCACCCGGGGGAACTTCGTGTTGGCAGGGTCGTGCATCTTCGTGGGTCCGTATTTCAGGTCACCTGTATAAACGAGGTTGTAAAAGCCCTCACCTATGTGGAAGTGCATTATTGAGCTACCGAGTATGTGCCCGGCGTTGTATAGTGTCAGCCGAACGTCCGGTGTTATATTCGTGACCTCCTCATAGGGCACCGTAATGGTGTGCAGGA
>CAYVAH010000034.1:0-1931 GCA_964449215.1 Candidatus Undinarchaeota archaeon
TATAGCATCTTCTCATCCAGAATAACTCCGAAGCCCAGCAGGGCGGCTATTATCAGAAGGTCAACAAGGATTCTCCACAGGGTAAGCCCCACCGGTTCCACGAGCTCCTCTATGGTCTTTTCAATTGTTTCATTCCCGTAAAACACCTTCACCGTGAAATCCTTCAGCTTCGGGACGAAGTTCACTTTCCCGAACACGTTGGTCGTGAAGTTCTCCGAGCTACCATCCGAATATGTGACCATGACTTCCACCCCGCCTAGGGGACCTGCTGAGGAATTGACAAGCACTATGTATTCCTCCTCGAAGGTTTCGACACTGACGGTTATATTCTCTGGCTCCACACTTTTCGGGACGGTTTTATTTTCTGCGGCGGTTCCGGTTATTTTCACGGTCACGCATTTGTTTGCGCTTCCGACCTTCACACATACGCTCGGGTTGAACTCCTTGGCAATAAGCGGGCAGAAGCTCAGTATTGCCTGCAGCTGGCTGTTGACCCCCAGCGAGTAGGGGAAGCTTATGTCGCTCAGCATCGTGTAGGTCATTTCGCTGGTGTAGAACCCGGAGGCTGTTATTCCCGATATGCTCCCAGAGACCGATCCGGTGTTCTTTATTGTGTATGTCACATCCACGCATGACCCGACCTCAACGGTCCTGGATGTGGGTGCTGTTATTGTTATCACCGCTTCACCCACGAGACCGGAACTTATCTGATCCCCGGTGTCCTCGTCCTGGGAGGTGGATTCGATTGCGACCTTGTCTATGAAGAAACCGGTTCCAGTAAGGATGTTGTCCAGCAGGTCATTCGTCCCGCTGACTATGAATGTGTATTCATCCACCCCCGCGGATGCGCAGTTTTCTTCAACCCAGCTACTGTCGCATGTCCCGCTCTTCACATCGTATGTGTCGCAGATTTTCAGGCACATTTTCTCGGAACTGCCAATGGTTCTTTCTCCGCGCACCAGAATCGTCTCAGGTTCCGTTGACACGTTTATCCCCCATGTATATGCACTCGCGTAGATGTATTCTGTCACGGGTGCGGTTGGGGGGAGACTGTCAAAATACTTGAGTTTTATGTATTTCAGGCTCGTCGATGCATTGTTGTAGATATACCATTCATCCACGGGTTTGTTCGGAGTCTTTAGAACTATTGAAAAGGTTGCGTCATCGGTGATGTTCATCCCCGTGTCTGTATCGGTTATTGTGTTGATTATTCCCTCACTTGTGAATTCCTTTTCCCAGTATACCTGGGTGGAGCCCACGGTCGAGCTGAGCCATTTGCCCGAGAACAACTTGTCGAAGGAGCCATACCTGCTAACATTTATTATATCTTCACTTTTGTGCCCTGTTATGTCTGAGGATACAATCCTAACAACATAGTCTGACATGCTTGCTGAAAGGTACTGGTTGAGTTTCAATGTGTAGGATTTTTTATTTATGTTTGTGGACTCGTTGTATGCCTGGAGGTTCGATCCCTGCCAGATGGAGGCGTTCATGTAGTCAATATCTGCATCACTGCTGGACTGTATGCTCAGGTTCAGGGGGACTGTGGCGAAGTCCTGAATGTTGTCACTCGGAGCAGTTTGGGGTATTGTTATCGTGGGCGGGTCCTTGTTGTATATTGTTATGTTCCCGGTTGTGAAATTTGCGCTTCTCTTCCCTGCGTAGTCCATGGCTGATATATTGAGGGTTATGTTGGACACGGGGAATGCCAGGCGGTTGATACTCAATGTTACCGTGTATATCTGGTATTCTCCTTCTGAGAGTGTGAAGCCAGAGATTGTTACCCGCATGTCCTTATCCGGTGTTATTAGGAAGCTCTGTATCTCCGAGTCTTCTGTTACATTCACCGTTATGTTGAAATTCACAGTTGACGATATCGCGGCGGGAGCTGTCACGTTGTTTATCACCGGTGCCTGTGCGTCCGAGTAAAG
>CAYVAH010000034.1:2031-6571 GCA_964449215.1 Candidatus Undinarchaeota archaeon
GAAAGCTGTCCGTGGAGTTCAGGGCAATCCATCCCGTGCCAGAGGTCACGTTGGTCTGGAAGCTTGTGAACCACCCTATTCTCGGTGTGGTCAGGTTAAGCTCGTAGGTGTACAGCGTTCCGTTCTCAAAGGCGACGCTCACGTTCCTGCCAAGGGAGGAGTAGCTCCCCCACGGCAGCCCGAAAATCCGGGCGACCCCCGATACCAGTGAGAATACCGCCCCCTCGAACTTTTCCCAGAGAGAGTCGCCGTCCACATCCCCTGCTGGAGCATCCACAATCTCCGTGGAGCTTGAT
This sequence comes from Candidatus Undinarchaeota archaeon, assembly GCA_964449215.1. Lineage (GTDB taxonomy): Archaea > SpSt-1190 > SpSt-1190 > SpSt-1190 > SpSt-1190 > CAYVAH01. The sequence goes on from CAYVAH010000034.1 coordinate 2,328, forward strand.
CCGTGATAGAGGAACTGGGCTTTGAAGAGCCTACCGTCCCAGTCCTTCTCGACCACGAAGGAGTTGTTGGTCCAGGCTGTTGCGAGCTGCGTCCCGTTCCAGACTTTCACGGAATCGGTGACCACAATGTCCCTGACTATGAAGCTCGAGTTGGTGAAGTTTCCGGTGGATGTCAGCGAGTAGTTGTATATCTGGACTCCCCCCGTGGAGTTTACGAGGTAGATGCCTGAGCCGGTGAGCCAGCATTCCGAGAAGTTCCCGGTGATGTTCCCAACCTCGGACAGTGACCCCGACCACTCGAGGAGGGTGGCGTTTCCCCAGGTGTATAGCAGGTAATTTCCATAGGAGCAATAGTCCCTCACAGTGCCGTAGGCTGTCAGGTTCAATCTCCGTTCCACGAGATGCAGCGCTGTGTCGAACCCAACCACCCCGGAAAAGTTCCCTTCATTCTGGCTCCCTTGCACGGCAGAGCCGTTTATCCAGTATGTGGTGACACTTGCGGATATGGAGGGCTTGCTCATGCTCAATGTGTATTGGGGGAAGTCGAGCTGGAAGCTGTAGTTTCCCCCAGGGAGATACACGAGGAAATGGTCGAGCGTGAACATGTCGGAGAAGTTGGCACCAACGAGTTCCCAGCTCCCCCCTGCCTTGATTGAGGTGTTTACCTCGAGTGTTGTGGGGGGATATGCGGTGAAGTTCGTGAGATTCACATAACTGGAGTTGGCGAACCAGACTGTGAGGTTGTTCACAACGATCCAGGGTTCGACTGAACTGTTAACGGCTTCAAGGCTGAAGTTTATCCACAGGCTGTTGTTCGCCTCCGGGTAAAGCAACAGGTGAACATCTTGCGAGCTGTGGGTGCTGTTGTAATACCAGTTCCCTGAGCTCACGTTCAGCGTCATGTTCCCTGTCCCCCCAACTGTGAAGTTCAGTTCAACCTTGACGGGGAGGGACTCCGGGAAAAAGTAGGAGGCTTGTCCGGTGGTGGTGAGTGCCTCCGACTTCGAGTAGAGCCCGAGCGTCCCGTTCTCAACGAGCAGCTCATCCCAGGCGTCCAGCTTCGCGTTTTCCCAGTCCCCGAGATAGTCTATTTCCGTTATGGAAAAGGGCAGGCTCACATTGTATAACCTCACCCCGTCCTGGAATGCAACCGCAACCTCACTGCTCCCATCCCCATCAGCATCGAAGGTGGCTATGTCCTCTATGCCCCCGAGGACCACCGATTTGACCTCCACGGTCTTGTTGAAAAGCAGGAGCACAAGGGATGTGGAATTGAACGTGAGCACACTTTCATTCACGCCCGGATACACAAACGGGTCGAATGAGGCGAAGGGGCAGGATATGCTCGTCTGGGAGTATGTCCACCCGGAGCCACCGAACTCCAGCACAGTCAGGTTGTATTCCGTGGTGTTGGCGCAGGCCACAACCTCTTTCACGCTGTCATTGTCCACGTCTGCCACAGCCACGCCGCCGGTGACATTGAACTCCAGGGTGGCATTTATGCCCAGTCCCTCATCCAGTATGGTTATGTTTCCATCTGTGGAGTTTCCGTGCGACACCACATAAAAGAACCTGTTGTCCCCTGTGAGATTTCCATAGTCCATATACACATAGCTGGCGTTTGGGAGTTCCAGGTATGTTTTGAGCTCCAGGCTCTTGTTGAGGACAGTAATGTTGAGCGGGTTGCTTTGATTTGCTACGGTGAGGTTTTCCCTCCCGAGCTCCACTTCGTGGGTTTCGTTCAGCTGCATGACTGTGCTGGCGAGCAGGTTCAGTCCGCTCACCACCCACCTCGTTCCGTTATGGGTGAGGTTGTTTGTTCTCCACAGGGTTGGCTTCTTCACGCCGTACCAGCTGGCCTGGTCCCTCAGGGTGTTGAACCCGGAGCAGAACAGCTTGAGTGTGGTGTTGGAAGCTGTGGTGTTTACCTTGACAAGGAGGAACTCATCAAGGAAGGCCGTTTCCAGGGAGTTGTTGAGGAAGGCCGTCGCCGGGTTCTCGCAGGAGTAGCGTGTGAGGTTGAGCTTCAGGAGGGCGTTTTTCCTGCTCTCCCCGGAAATGTTCACCAGGAAAGCTTTTGTGAACAGGTCTCCCAGTTCCCTCCCGTCCACACTGTAGTTCAGCAGGGCTCCCCCCGCAGGGAGATACGCCAGGCACGGGCCGGAGCACTCCACGCTTAGATTCAGCGCGAAAGCCGGGAGCAAGAGCGACAGCAGAAGCAAAGCTTTCCTCACACTAGTAGCAAAAAACAATAATATAAAAGAATTCCCGCCGGGCTCAGCCGAACAGAGCGGCCAAGCCCGCAGCGGCTTCTTCCTCTTTCTTTTCCTCTTTTTCCTCTTCTTTTTCCTCTTTCTTCTCTTCCGCTGCAGCGGGTGCTTCCTTGGCGGGCGCCGCCGGGGTAACAGCCACTGGCGTGCTTATAGCCTCTTCGATGTTGACGTCCTTAAGCGCGCTAACCAGTGCCTTTATCTTGGCATCTTCGGGCTTGACACCCGCGGCTTCCAGCACCTTCTTCAAGGAAGCCTCCGTTATTTCCTTACCCGCCTTGTGCAGCAGGAGAGCTGCATGTATGTACTCCATCTAAACACCTCCAACCTTCTTCAGGGATAATGCCTGTGCATTTGCCTTTGACAGGATCTCCTTCACGGTTTCTCCGGAGACCCAGTCTATGAACAAGGCAAGCGACTTTGCCTGCATGGCCATTTCCGAGAGGATGATGCCCAGCACCTCTTTCACAGGGTAGCCTGTGTTCTTGGCAAGGGCAAAGGCTTCTGCGGATGCTGTTGCAAACCTGTTTCTGAACTCCTCTATGTCGATATCGAGCACATCCCTTTCGAACAGCACCCCCCTGTCCAGTATTGCGGTCACTTCGAGCCCAAGTTCAAAGGGTTTCATGTCAAGTTTTGCAAGTGCGTTTGATATCTCGGGCGTCACCACATCGCCTGCCTTGAGTATAACATGGTCTTTGGACACAACTATCTGTCCTTTCTCTATCCGGGCGGGAATTCCCGCAGCTTGCAGGTCCCCTATTGCGGGTCCCGGTGGGAGTCCGGTTCCCCCCTGTTTTATCACCACGTCCCTGGTGGCTGTCATCCCGGGTTTTGCAGGAGCCTGACTGCGCATGTTCTTGACTTCCCTGAAGAGCTCAAAAGCATCCAGCTCGCTTGTTATCAGGGCCGGTTGCTGTGCCACATAGTTTGTCAGGAGTTCCAGCCCTGCCATTTCCAGCGCCCTTTTCAGCAGGGACCTCTTAACGACCTTTATTTCGGCCTTTCCCCGGAGCCCCCTGCGGATTGCCTGCATCTGCTTGCTCGGGAGCCTTCCAACATCTGCGATTCCAACAACCCCAGAGCCTTTCATTCTTTGCGAAAGCCCTTCAACGAAGCCCTTTTTCCACTCCTTAGCCATTTACCTTCACCACCGGTCCCATGCTGAACTTTACCAGAACTTCCCTGATGTTCTCCTTTCCGCGCTCCAGCTTTCCGACCAGGAAGTCAAGCACAGCTTTCGCATTCTTCTCAAGCTCCTCATCACTCATTTTTTCAGTGCCAACGGGCACCTGAATTACGGGGCTCTTTTTTGTCCTGACCCTGACCATCTTCCGCAGTTTCCCCGCCATGGTGCAGGGGTCCCCTCCAGGGGGGACTATGTGATGGGGCAAGGGCATCTTCCCCTTCGGTCCGAGCACCTGTCCGAAGACCTTCGCGAATTCAGCCATCACAGTGGCTTCCACCACGAAATAGTCAACGTCCTTCACGAAGCTCTTGACCTTTTTCCGGTTCTTGAATTCATCAAATTCCTTCACGTCTACGGTCTTTTCGGCGCATTTTTTCCCCTTAACAACGAAATCTCCTGTCCCGACCACGCAGATTCGCTGTTCCTTCCCCCTTCCCGCCGGGAGAAGCACGGTATCGTTCAGTGAGAAGTTTTTGGCATCAATGTCCTTGAGATTGACTATGAGCTCCAGGGTCTGCGAGAACTTACGTTCCTTTGAACCTTTACGAGCCTCTGCAATGGCTTTTTTGAACTGCATTTCCGTCCCTCCCGTCCCGCCCGAATGGGCATGCGGTAGTCGGGCTTAGAGAACTCAGGGGTGGGTTTAAAAGGTTTTTTATACATCTCCTGTCCTTTACCGGCAGGGGTTCCTCCACGGTTTTAAAGGGGTGACACTAAAGTATCTGTGAGAGTGGGATTTACCAGCGACTTCCACCTGGGTTTTGGCTCGGGCAGGAGGAAGGGTG
>CAYVAH010000035.1:0-6401 GCA_964449215.1 Candidatus Undinarchaeota archaeon
AACCCAATTTAAACCCCGGAAACTCTTTGGTGCATGAAGCGCCTGTTCCTGCTGCTCCTGCTGCTGGCTCAGGTCAGTGCAGCCAGCCTCATGATCCCGGCGGTCACCTCCACCGGGGCAGGGGTGAGCATGGAGCTAACATGCGAGGTCAACCCGGGGAAGGGCAGGGTGCTCGTGGCGACCGAGCCGCTTGTTGGACTGGACACCCAGCACTCCGAGCAGCAGGCCGTGAAGGCGGTGACCCGGGAACTCGGGGTGGACCTCAGCGACAGGGACGTCATTTTCATCTTCGAAGCCAACCAGACCAGAAGCGTTGACGGGGGGAGTGCCGGAGCCGCCATGGCTCTATGCCTCATCTCGGAGCTGACCGGGCGGGAACTCAACCCGGCGGTGAGCATCACCGGGACAATCCGCGAAGATGGTTCAATCGGCCCGGTCTCGGGGATACTCCCCAAAGCCAAGGCGATATCTGACACAAGCTCTGTGTTCCTTGTGCCGGAGGGTCAGTCCACGGTCTCAACATACTCAAAAAAGTATTATTCGCCACGACCGGGGGTCTATATTGAGGAGGTTTACCCTGTCCAGATAAACCTCACTGAATACGCCACCAAAAACCTCGGCCTGAGGGTCGTGGAGGTGAGGAACCTCAAGGAGGCTGAAGAGTGGTTCTTCTCCGGGGAAAAGTTCCGGAAGGAACTCCCGGAACTACGAGTCCCGGAATTCCCGGACGACCTGCCGAGGGTCAGGGAGCTAGCCGAGTATGAGGTTTCCAGGGCAAAAAGGGTGGTAAAGGAAAACTCCACGGGGTGGGAATACCTCCAGAAGGCCCTGCAAACCCCTGAAAGCCTGCCCTACACCCGCGCAAACTACGCTTTTCTGGCCTATGTTGGGTCAATCGGGGGGGAGGATGTGAGTATTGCTGCCGAGCAGGTGAAGAAGCAGTTCGAGAATCTTGACACCAGCGACCCGCACTGGAGGGGGGAAGCGGAGCTCCGCCTGAGCTGGGCACTTCTCGGCAGGGACCCTGAAGTCGCCAGAAAGGAGTGGCTCATGCTGGGGGTGAAGATGCTCACACTGGAAAACCTCTCGAGCGAGGTAGTTGACAGGGAATGGGTCAAGGAACTCGCCAACAAAAAAATTCTCCAGGCAAAGGAGGAGCTCGAGAGGGCAAAGAGCAGCGGGAGCGGTGTCCCCGACTCGGAGGAGAGTGTGAACTTTGCCGTGATGTCCTTCAACGAGGGACTCTATTTTGGTGCCCTATACAACGCTCTGGACGCCATAGCCTGGGCGAGGGCCTATGAAACCTCAACGCAGAGGCTCCAGGAACTCCTGCTCAACTCTTCCCGGTTCGAAGACGATTTTGCAGAAGCCTACCGCAGGCACGCCTTCTACCTCCTCGCAAATGGCGACACGGATGGTGCCGCCTTCTCATTCTACAGAGCAGAACTGAGGGAGAAGGTGTTTGAGAGGAGCAGGTTTTCACTGCCGAGCTTCCGGTGGCCCTCACTGGACCTGAAATGGGTCGCAATAATCCTTCTTGCCTGGGTTGCCTTTTCAGGCAGAAGGAAGAAAAAGGTGGAGCTAAACCAGAAGGAGATGATGCTGCTGGCAGAGTCAAAGGCATCCGCGGTCAGAACCCTCCAGAAGAAGCTCAGGAACGGGGAAATAAGTGAAGCAACTTACCACAGAATATTGCGGGAGCTGGAATGATGCGGGTCGTTCTCGTCGAACCGGAATATGAAGGAAACCTCGGACTTGTGGCGAGGGTCTGCAAGAACTTTGGTATAAAGGAGCTGGTGCTCGTCAACCCAAAGGCTGACCCCCTGAGAAAGGAAGCGCTGATAAGGGCGGTGCATGCAAAGGAGCTCCTGGAAAACGCTGTCGTGGTTGAAAGCCTCGAGGAAGCCGTGAAGGGGACGAGCTATGTGGTGGGAACCACCGCAAAGACCGCCTGCGAATACAACGTGAACCGGTCCCACGTGATGCCATGGGAGCTGAAAAGGGTAAAAGGAATGGCCCTGGTGCTTGGAAGGGAAAGCTCGGGGCTGACCAACAAGGAGCTCGCCTCCTGCGATGTCCTCGTGCATATCCCAACCTCGCCGAAATACAAAACAATGAACATAAGCCACGCCCTCGCCGTGCTGCTCTACGAGCTGTCAAGGAAGGAAGAGAGGAGGGGAGCGGGACGGGAACTGCTGGCACAGCTGGGAAGGTTCTGGAGTGCCATACTCGACGAGCTGGGATACACCGAAAAGAAGGAGGTTCAGATGAGAATATTCAGGAGAGTCCTCGGGAAAGCCTCCCCCACACCCAGGGAAGCCCACGGGATGGCAGGGGTGCTTCACAGGGTTCTGAAGAGGATAAAAAACTTAAAACGGGATGGATAAGCAGGCTATGAGAGCTGTAATTGTTGGTGCCCCTGGAGCCGGAAAAACAAGCGTCGCCAGGGGGCTCGGGAGATTTGGATGGAAACTCGTAACCTTCGGGACGGTGATGTTCGAGATAGCAAAGGAAAGGGGCGTGAAGCACAGGGACGAGATGAGAACCCTGATAAGGGGGGAGGACTACAAGAGACTCCAGGAAGAGGCGGCGGACAAGATAGCCTCAATGGAAGGCAACGTGCTGGTGGACACGCACTGCTCCATACTGAAGCCGGAGGGCTATTACCCCGGACTCCCCATCGGCGTGCTGAAAAAACTCGGCCCGGATGCAATCGTTGTCGTGGAGGCATCCCGGGAAGACATAGAGAAACGCAGGGAGAAGGACAGGGGAGAGCGAACCAGAGAGGGAGACCCGGTGGAGCACCAGAAAATAAACAGATACTTTGCGGTGGCATACTCCGCCATATCCGGGGCACCCGTAAGCTTCGTGACCAACGAGCAGGGAAAGCTCGAGGAAACGGTGGAGAGGGTAGCAGGCATCCTGAAAGCGGTGCGGTCAAATGGATAGCGCCCTGAACAGAGTGAGGAGGGTCATAAACCAGTGCGATGTTTTGATAGAGGTTGTTGATGCACGCTTCCCAACCCGGAGCAAACGGCTGGAAAGAATGGTCCGAAGGCGGGGAAAGAAACTGCTCCTCGTGACAAACAAGGTGGACCTCGTCAGGGGGGATGTGCAGGGAATTCCCTTCTCGGCAAAGACCGGCAGGGGAAAAAGGGAGCTTATGCGAGAGCTCGAAAGGCTTGCAGATGGGGAAATCAGGGTGGGGGTGATAGGACGACCAAACGTCGGGAAGAGCAGCCTCATAAACGCCCTGAGGGGGAGGAGGGTTGCGAGGACAAGTGCCCGCGCAGGCTTCACCAGGGGGGAGCAGTGGATACGCCTGTCACCGAAAATCATGCTCGTGGACTCGCCCGGGGTCATAACCTGGAGCGATGAGGAAGAACTGCTACTGGAAGACGCCCTTGACGTGGACAAGGCGAGGGACCCCGTTTCGGCAGCCCTGAAGCTGTTTTCCAGGCATCCTGAGGTCCTTGAGGAACTTGAGCTGAAGGGAGAAGGAGAGGAAGCCCTGGAGGAATTCGCGAGGAAAACCGGGAAGCTGAAAAAAGGCGGGGAACCGAATGTGAAGGAGGCGGCGAGGATGATAATCAGGAGATGGCAGAGAGGAGACTTCCACAAACCTAAAAATAAATGAAACAAGAAGTGGTGGTCACTTCTTGAGCTCTATGTCAATCGCGGACACATTTATCTCTTCGTTGTTCTCGCCCTTGATTGTTTCCGTGCTGATTTCAATCTTCGCTGGTTTCACATCTTCTATGAACCGGTTGCGGACAATCTCTGCAACATCCACGGCCCTGCTGATTGCACGGCCGCGAGCCTTTATGTGCACGCTCTTCGAACCGCTGTGGAACTGTGTAACCACTGCCAGCACGTAGTTCATGGGCGGCTTGTTTCCAATGAAAACCACGCCATCCTTGTCAGCCATTTACATCACCGGTTAGGATTGGGGGCTGTCGTTTAAAAGGTTTCTCTCAACGATTAAATACTCCCGGGGAGGTGGTTTAACGTGGGAGTTATCCTCTACAGATGCACCTATGGAGCGGCTGTCAAGGACGCAAAGGAGCAGATAGTGGCAGCCATTGCCCGGTACAATGAGATTTTGCGGGGGAGCGCAAAAAAATCAATAAACATGGCCGCAAAGGGACCCCTCAGCCTGCTGATAGTTGGAGGAGGCGGGACGAGCTGGCGGAGGTCTGTGGAAAACATAGATGATGAGCTGTTCAAGGAGCTTGTCGCTGCCAAGTCCTTCGAGATTGAAATAAAGATGGAAAGAGCGGGGCCCACAAAACCCAAAGCCATTTTCTGGTACGATGAAGGGACTCACCACAGAAACTCCGTGGCAGTCGAGTTCGTCGGGGAGTTCCCGGAAAGCGTAACCTTCAGCTTCCTCGGGTTCATAGGGAGGTTGAATGAAATAAAGGCCGCCGTGATAAAGAGCATAACGGATTCGCATCTGTCCAGAATGAAGTTCCTTTGGGAGGACGTTTTTAGGATGTTCGTGGGAGCCGCAATGACGAAGAGCGAACAGAAGCTGAATCTCCGGAAATATGAGGTTGACTCCCTCATGGTGAACGTGTTCGGGAACCTGGTGAAGATAAGGGAAAACCTTTAGTCCGCCCTTTCAAGCAATTTCTTCCCCATTATAATCCAGTAGAATATCGTTTCCCCGGCGTTAAGCTCCATGCCCTCGGGGATTTCAGCATCGAAGGTCTCGTATGTCTGCATGTCCATCAGCTGAGCTGTCTTCCCCGACACGGCCAGGACCTGGGCCTGTCTCTTGTCAACTATGGGCACCTCCACACGGGCATCCGAAGGCTTGACAGTCCCGTGCTTGCTCCCGTCGAATATGCTCACAGCCGTTATCCGGGCCTTGGCGTGACCGTGCTTCCCGGGAGCGCTTGTTTGAATGTCCACAATCCTGCAAGGGTGACCGTCCAGCACAATGTACCGGCCCTTGCGGAGCTTGACTACCTCCTCGAAAGTGGTGCTCATGGGAAAAGCAGGAGCGGGGATATAAAAGGGTAATGCAAACTATGGATTCTTCAGAGGCTCCCACGAGGGGAAATTTTTGAAGGTTAACGTTACTGACATCAAATATATACTTTACACTATTAATGAATATTTGCGAGAATTTCACGATGTGTAATATAGTAAAGTATAGTCTGAGATTGGTAATCGCCCCGTACCACCGACGCGTATCTCGTAATATGGCGTGTCCACTAGCTTCTTCGCATACTTGATAGGAGTCCGTGTCGAAACTTATAAACTTCGGCACCACCCCTGTCTGTGCACTTCTTCCCATACATAGGGGTCACCGGAGTCAAAAACAAGGAGGAATCAAGGAGAATTCTTGAGCTCTGGAAAGGCCTGAAGCACGACCGGGCCCTGATGATGGGCATCCCGGTGTCCCACAAGACGATCGCGGGTGTGCAGGACAAAGGAGTGGCAGCAATAGAAGAGCTCACCAAAATGATCAAAACGGGTGGCAGCGAGGACCACTTCTTCGCCGTCCATTACTACACAAAGCCTCCGGGACAGGTGAGGGGAGACGCCGCAAGAGTGGCGAGGCACGTCGTGGAGATGCCCCTCCCGGAACAGGTGGCAACCCTCTATGAAGGACTTCACCCCCACAGACCGGTTCTCCAGCTCAATGTTTTTCCGGAAGCTGAGGAGCTGAAAAAAATAAAGAGGATGGTGCGGGGGGTCATCCAGCAGTTCAATCCCGACAGGTATTCGCTCGACCAGCTGGAACAGCTGCTTCCATATGTGGATTGTGTGCTGATCGACTCTTCCCTCGGCACCGGAAAACCCCTAGATACCCGGAAATCAACCGGACTGTATCAAGCAATTATGGAAACTGGCTATGGTGGTGAAATCAGCTTTGCAGGAGGGCTGTCCCCGGAAAATGTCTATCAGACCGTTCTGGAGTTCAGACACAGACTGGGACACACGGGTTTTTCAATAGACGCGGAAGGCAGACTCAAAACCAACGGTGAGCTGGACATCCAAAAGGTGGGAGAATACCTGAAGGGTGCTGTGATGGGATTCCAAGGAAAATAGATGCGCCGGCTGAGGCGGCACCAATTCCGGTCACAAGGGATAATCCACGACAGTAGAAATTACATTTGTTGTCTAGACCCCACATTCTCACTCGCTCTTACCCGGTTTCAATCCTTCATAGGCAATCTGGAACGATATTGAAGGAGTTGGGAGAGTGATGGAAAATGAGGTTTCAATCCTTCATAGGCAATCTGGAACACCTCCAGCATTCGGGTTCTCACGTTCTTCAAGCAGTTTCAATCCTTCATAGGCAATCTGGAACCTACACGGGCAAGAGGTAGCTCTTGACGAGAACTTGTTTCAATCCTTCATAGGCAATCTGGAACAAGAAAAACAAA
>CAYVAH010000036.1:0-6301 GCA_964449215.1 Candidatus Undinarchaeota archaeon
GCTCGCTGCGAAAGCGTTGATGGTTGCTGTGTCGGGACCCGCTCGGTTTCGTTGACGGCAACCGATGCTCGGTTGATCCGCCACAGCCGCAACCAAAATATTTTTACCTTTTCCATTTTTAACAGCGAGCTTTTTTAATCCGTGGGTGTATCCGTAGAATGAACAAGTGGGTCGCTCTATCTGTGATCTCGCTTGCGGGAATAAGCCTCTTTTCGCTCTATGTGGGCGTCCATATCGCCAAGGGAATCATATGCAGTTATGTGAACCTTGCACCCTATTTGATGCCTGTGGTCTATGTGCTCGGCTTCTTCCTTGGCTACTCCCTGATACAGATAAAGAGCGAACGGAAGCCGGAAGACCTGGCAGACCTTTTTGAAGAGGAGGAACGGGATGTGGTGCTTGTGGCACTTCAAGGAGGAACACAAGCGGAAGTCGCCAGAAAGATTGGGAAGGTCAAGGCACACAGAACCGTGCGATCACTCGAAACCAAAGGAATCGTCATCAGAGAGAAAAAAGGCAACACTTACAGACTCAAGCCGGGAAAAAAATTGTTGAAATTACTGGGCCGTTGATCGTTGATTTTAGTTCCGCAGGTTCAGCGCTGGGGAGGGGATTTGAACCCCTAATCCCAAAGGGAACTGGCTCTCAAGGCCAGCGCCTTACCGTTCGGCCACCCCAGCAACGGGATTGGTCACGTTTTGCTTTTATATCTAACTCACATCCCTTCGAGAAAAGATGAGCAACCCCAGTGCGGTGAGCACGATGGGGAGAACTGTGAGCTTCAGGAACGACTCCGTTGGGGAGCGATAGTAAAGCCTGTCGAGCGAAGGGAGAATCAAACCGTGGTCATAGTCTATTTTTATTCCTTCCCTTGGAACATCATACACCCCTGTGAAGGTCCCGATAACAGTCTGCATAAAAGGTATGAACTTTACACCCCCGCGCTCGAGCGTTGTCACGTAGATGTTCCCGAAATCATAACCCACATCCAGAAAGCTCAGGAGGCCCCTGTAAGAGCCAAGAGACCTGGCAGCACCCCTCACCTGAATAAATACAAAGAAAGCCAGGATTATCAGGAGAATTGAGGGAAGTATCGCTTTCAATCTACTGGAGGAAATGGTTGATATGGCCGCGCTGAGCGACCCGAAGAACAGTGCAACAAAGAGGGAATACAGGAAGAAAAGAGGCGCTTTGGAGAGAAACAGGGAAAGGGAAGTGACATCCAGCTCGAAGAAAGATGCCCAGATGTAAATGGCCACCAGCAATGAGATGGCAGAATAAATTACAATTGCAACGATGAAAGCAAGGAACTTCGACAGGAATATCTCCACCCGCCGCACAGGTTTGGTCACCAGCAGGAGTATTGTCCGGTCAGCAACCTCCCCGGCTATCAATGAGGAACAGAAAACCGCCGACAGGAGTGCGATGGCAACTCCCGCCACCCATATATATGAAAGAACCGAAAAGAATCCAAAGATGTATTCCGCCCGCAGGTCGAGGCTCGTCACTGAAAAGAAAGGAGCCTCGGAGGCGAAGTTTGCAAAAATCAGGAGAGGCACCGACAGGGCCACAAGATAAATCAAAACAGTCCGGAGTTTTGTGAAGTCAGAAACCGTGCGTTCGAATATAGCTCTATTTATCATTTTCATCACCCATCACGCTGAGGAATATGTTCTCAAGCGACATCCTGAGCGGGTAGAATGCCCTCAGCAACCCTTCTCGCCCGCGGAACTTCGAGAACAGTGCCGATTTGAACTTGTCCGGATCCTCAACCACAACCTCAATGTTTCCTTCATGGTTTATCCTCGCCTCTTTCACCTGCGGAAGACCCGACACAATCCCGACATACTTGGGGTTGTCAGCTGTCTCTATTATGAATCTGTTGGTCGAAAACCTCCTCCTCAACTCTTCGATCTCACTCTGAATCACCACTTTGCCTTTGTTGATTATGGTGACGTGGTCAACGACCTTCTCCAGCTCATCGAGGATGTGGCTGCTCACAAAGATTGTCTTTTTTTCCTTCTCGGCCAGTGCCCTTATCTTGTGGAGCACCTCATACCTCCCTATGGGATCCAGGTTGGCTGTCGGCTCGTCCAGAACCAGAATATCCGGGTTATGGATCAGCGCCTGCAACAGGCTCAGTTTCTGTTTCATTCCAGCACTGAAGCTCCTTGCATTCCTGTCACGGAAGGCTTCGAGCCCCATCCATTTGAGCAGCTGTTCAGCACGCTCCATCGCATCTTTGGTGGGAATACCACAGATCCGGGCATTATAAACGAGAAACTCAAAAGCGGTGAGTGAGTAGAAATTCGGGTGCTCAGGCGAGTAGCCGATATGTGACTTGGCCGCGTTTGTCCCGGCTGGATAACCAAACACGAACGCCTCACCACTCGTCGGTCTGAGAGCGCCAGTGAGCATCTTTATTGTCGTGGTCTTGCCGGCACCGTTTGGACCGATGAATCCATGAACGGTCCCTTTCTCAATCTTCATGTCCAATGAGTCCACGGCAGTAAGTTTCCTGACTAACCCAAACCTCTTGGTCAGCCCTTGTGTCTCTATGGCTATCTCCATTTAGTCCTCACCCGGAAAATGGCGTAGCCCGCCGCCAAAACAAGCACAATAATGTTGAGAAAACCGAGATCCGATGAAGTGAACGTGCGTATGTGGTGCACGAAAAACTTTTGTAGACCTTCTTCGTCTTCAAGAGAAATGACAACTTCATGTTCGCCATTTGACAGGCGCATATCAAATGACTCCTCCCTGCCAGAAGCCGCAAGCCCGCTATCGACGTAAATGCTTGTATAGTAATTCGGATCAGAAGTCACATGAACCACTGGACCTTCCACAGAAACCTGAGGGGAGGGAAACGCCCCCGAGTCCAGCCAGAACACCTCACCTGATGAACCAATCACGACCACATCCTTACCGTAATCCACGACTTCTCTGGCACCATGGTTCACGTAAGCCTCGACCCTTTGAGAATCCAAGTTGTATATCCCAAGCTTCCCCTCCTCATTCCAGCCAGGAACCACAAACACCAGAAAGTTTCCGAAGCGCTGTATATCAGGAATGAACTGCCACTCCTCCGGACTCAGCTCCTCTTCCCTACCCTCCACAAAAACCTGTTTTATCAGCTCCTGGCTCTTCCCGCTGAAAAACAGAAGCAGCATTCCGGGGTCCCCCCAGCGTCTGGAGACCCCAACCACAATCTCCTTGTAGCCATCACCATCCATATCTGGAACAATCTCCGCGGGCATGACCCTGCCGTAACTGTTCCAAGTCTCCCAGAACTCACGGAACTCCGTGTATTCAAACTTGTAGCTGGGGGAGAAGACCACCAGTACAGCACCATCATTTTCGTAGGCAAGGATACTTTCATTCACACCGTCCCCGTCAATATCATCAACAGAGGGGCGGAAGGAATACTGGTTGGGTGTGAATGCATATCTCACTCTGGCATCCCTGGAACTGAGAAAGAAAATGTTATCCGGCCGGTCCTGAACCCACGCCGAAAGGACCACATCTGAAATTCCATCTCCATCAATGTCACCCGACTTAACGACCCAGTCACTTTTGAGATTTTTGTAGTATCCTCTCCATCTCACTGAGTAATTTCCTTTGTTGCTGAACAGCATTGTTACATTGCCATTCCGGCCCGCCAAGAAAAGTTCACCCAAACCGTCACCATTGCTATCATCGATGCACACAGCCCCCCCACCATCAGCAAACCAGTCCGCCGTGAAGTTTGACAGGTATCGCCTGTTTATCCTGTTATCGCGATACCTCCAGGACTGGCTGTCCTTGAAGAATATTTCCTTCAGGGTCAGGCCATCCCTCACAAGAAAATATGAGTCACCAGTCACGAGCAGATCCTGGTAACCATCACCATTGAAATCGCAGGTATCCACCCCAAAGATGCGCCTGTCCATGCGATAATTTTCGAGGTTGTTCAGGGCATCGCGGATCCCTTCCATGGCCTCCACAGAGACAGGCAATCGGCTGAGTATCTCCAGCCAGAGAAGGACGTTGCCCTCCCCCCACCGGTCCGGGTCCAGGTCAACACCGTATTTGAACTCCTCAGGTATGCTATCAAGCTGTGAAAAGCTGTAGTTCTCCACAAATGCCATTATCGAAGCATTTAGTAAGTAACGGTCGAGCACGCCTGCGTAGAACCGGTCTGTCGCATTCAAAACAAGGGAGGTGCCGTTTTTCCAGATAACCACAAGTCGGTCGTCACCATCTGCAGAGTATGTAGCCACCACCGTGTTGTTGCCTACTATGTGAACATCTGAAAGATGACCTTTCCTCGCCATATCATTCGGAAGCGAGTATCTCCAAAGGACCCGGTCGCCCTGCATGGCAAACAGTGAGTAGAACTCCATGCCCTCGCGTCTCATCTTTTCAGTGTCGGTGAAAAACACCCGGAAGTCGCCGTCCTCAATGAAACTGGCTTTATTGGAGATTGGGAGATACCAGAGCAGCTTCCCGCTGGAATCCAGCAGCTTTATCTCGCAAGCGCTCACCACAAGTATGTTCTCACCTGCCAGAATTTTCCTGTCCCCACCACTGCAGGACAGCCCCTTGACATCCACCTTTCTCAGGAGCTCACCGTCCGTGGCATTGTATTCCTTTAAGGTCTCAAGACCGAGACGGCTCACACTCAACACATAGACCTTACCGCCGTATATGCCAGCAGCAGCCACCGATTCGTCTTCCTCCCAGCTTAACCTCGAGCCATCAAACACTGAAAGCTTTTCAGAGGTGTAAACCACCGACAGGTTTTCATCCCCTGCCAGCTTAAGATTGCGGAACATCTGCATACCATAGCCTGTTTCCCTCCTGGACTGATAGTAGTAGCTATACAGCTGGCTGCTTGTATAGGTGCGGACGCGCACGGGGTCACTTCCATCCAAGAAATGAACAGTGCCGTCCTCACACACGGCCACGTGTGAGTTGACCTCCCACACAGAGCGTGGAAAGATCCCCAGACTGGTGTTGGAAACCCGGTCTATCAGCTCGTAGTCCTCGCAGAGGTCAAGCTTCTCTTTCAACCGGAAGTCACTGTCAATCACGTAGAGAGCACCCTCCTGGGTGGCAAGGCAGTAGTTCCCATCCCATGAGAAGTCCCAGATATCACTATCAGCCGTAAAGTTTCCCAGAAGTTCGCCGGACCTTGAGAGCAGGTAAAATGTGTAGCCGGAAGCCACGCCAAATCCTTCCGGAACAGCTTTTGCCCTCCAGCTACGTGTCTGCCTCCTTGTCCAGATAAGTGACATATCAAAAACATCCATCTGTGGTTCGAAACTCCATAGCGGCTGGAGAGCCGGGAATGAAAACGCCCGCACATTGGGGAAGTCCTGCGAAACAAGCGTTACCAGGAGGATATCACCATTAATGGCAATGTCAGAGATCCCTCCCAAGCTCAGGTAATTGTAAACCGTTCCGTTTTCCCTGAAGATGTAAAGCGCGCCGGTTGTCGCAACAACATAAAACCCGTCGGCATGCTCAAGAGCTACAGGGTTCCCTCCTGCAAAATAGCTCAGCTGGGAGGCGAATGTGAGAGAAAACAATAGTGCCATGGTGATGGCGAGTCTCACCATAAAATACACAGGAGAACTATAAAGGGTTTTTTAAACTGCCGGGGGCAAGTCCCCCATGATGTCCAAAATACCCGGCGACCTCCGGAAACTGGGGCGCGAGGTCCTGGACGCTGAGATAGCACGGATAGGTGTGATTGCAGAACTTGATGCCATAAACCTCTATGAACAGCTGGCGGCAATGACACGTAACGGTCAGCTCCGGAAGGTGCTTCTCGACATAGCAAAGGAAGAAAAAACACATGTCGGGGAATTCCTGGAGATGCTCCGGCGTGAGGACGCGGAACAGGTCAGGGAGCTCCTTGAAGGAAAAAAGGAGATAGAAGAGATTCTCGGGTGATGCAGAGCCCTCCCAGAGGGGAGACTTAATAAAACTCACGTGCAGTTTATGTTTTGTCCGAGGTACCCGCAGCGAGCCAGAGTGAAAGGGCTGGAGCGAAGCAAAAATGAGGGTGCCGGAGGCACCCTGATGCGGATCAACCGGGCATCGGTTGCCGTCAACGATTTCGCGACGAGGCGAAGCTCGTTCCATCAACGCTTTCGCAGCGACCCGGAGCGAAGCGGAGGGGAGCGTTGCGAAAGGGTTGGGAGCAAAGGGTTGGGCCCGTAGTCTAACCTGGTCAGGACAGGAGCCTCCGGAGCTCTAGATCCGGGTTCAAATCCCGGCGGGCCCGCTCAAGCAAGCTTTGGTAACGCTGCGCCTT
>CAYVAH010000037.1:0-5906 GCA_964449215.1 Candidatus Undinarchaeota archaeon
CTGCCGGTGGTTCTATGGTGTGGACGGGCGCTCGCTTGCCCCAGAGCCTGACAACCTTTTCAGCCCGCTTGCGGAAAGGCTCCTTAGGGGGTGGCATGAACACCACGGCAGGCAGGTGCTCAGCCTCCGGCTCCAGTGTCTCAATGGCACTGTGGAGAAACTCCTCCGTCTCAAGGGGGAAGGCATTCACCTTGGCACCCTCCATGAACATTATCAGGGCAAGCTTACGGGCCAGTCCGTAACGGGGTCCATCGCCAAACACGTATCGGGGGCCGGAGAGCTTCTTCGCAGTTTCGGCAGCCTTCCGCTCGAGGCCCGGGTCATTGCTGAGCTCGTGTGTGAGGTCTGCAGCCGCAAGGAGCTCCTCATAAAGGTCCTTACCGGCCAGCTCTGCGAGCACGTGCCACAGCAGACTCAGGGTGGAGTGAAAGGTCATCGTGCTCGGCAAGGAGCGCTCCGGGTATATCTCAGTTTGAGTCACCAGCACGGGACCGGAGTCCCTGAGAAACCAGAGCGTTTCCGGCACAGGATCGCGGAGGTTTGTTATAACAAGGGACTGAGCGTGGTGGCGGGCGGCAACGCGGGCGGCGTCCAGCGTATCCCGGGTCCTGCCTGACTGTGAAAGGAACACCACAAGCGTGTCCTCATCCATATAAGGAGGGTTATCGGCGAGGTCACGGGAATGAACCACGGTAAGGGGCTCCCGACCGAAGGAGCGCCAAAGGTAGCTGGCCGTCAGGCCGACCAGGTATTTGTCCCCCGCACCATTCACAATTATGCGGTCAAATTCTGCCACGGCGGCAAAATCCTCCACTGCCTGCCTGTTGGCTTCCAGCGTTCTGCGAGCGGACAGACCCTGCTTGAGAATGTGCGAGCGCATGTCTGTGCTGTCCATACAAAGAATGGGCACGCGAGCATTTAGGCTTATCGTTCCACAGTGAACAGGGAGTGGTCCTCCACATCAATGAGCCCAAGATGGAGGAGGGCATCCAGATATGCCCAAGCTATGGCATAGGCTTCCAGAGCATCGTCGCGGTTGCCCTTGCCGAGAAAATGCCCGGCATCGCTCAGGTATGCCCTGGCCAGCCCCACAACCTCGTTTGCTCGGGGGTCCAGGACCCTGAGGGTTCCCATCACCTCAAAAAGCTCCCGGATAGCCTTGTTCAGCTCCACACCCTCCCCAACCACCGTCGGTTATTTATTTTCCGCTTCCCAGTCCTGGAATGACAGAGCTTCTCCACATGAAAGACAATTATACCCGGCGGTTTGAAGCACGTGTGGTGGAGGTGCTGGAGGACGGGGTGGTGCTGGACCGCACGGCATTTTATCCCCTGGGAGGGGGAGTGGACTGCGACCATGGAATGCTCGTAGCGGGACGGAAGCGGAACGTAACGGGTGTTGTGTGGCGGGACGGGAAGGTCGTGCATCTCACGGATACTGAAGGACTGGAGCGGGGAATGACCGTGCACGGGGAAATAGAATGGGGACGCCGATACCGGCTCATGCGAAACCACACAGCTTCACACCTGCTTGAAGCCATGGTCTTCCGGGAGACCGGTGCGCTGATAGGGAGCGGAAGGGTGTCTGTGGACCGGAGCTATCTGGGCTTCACGCTGGAAAACATGGACAGGACACTGATAGAGCAGGCAGTCGAAGAAGCCAACAAAGCCGTGGGGAAGGGGGCTCCTGTGAAGATTTATTTTATGAAGCGCGAGGAGGCACTGAAGCTCCCGGATATCGTCAAGCTGGCTGGCAAGCTCCCTCCTGCTGTAAAGGAGCTCAGAATAGTTGAAATCCTTGGGATTGACCGGCAGGCATGCGGCGGGCCTCACGTGGCAGATATAGGGGAAATCGGGCGCATAGAGGTCATAAAGATTGAAAATAAGGGAAAGAACAACAGGAGGCTCTACTTCCGAACAATCTGACTTGGGAAAAGCTTTTCAACACCCCGGGGACCAGCTATGGTGGACAAAAGGCTGGAAGCTGCTGTTTTCGTGTCCGGGACTGTGAGCATGGGTCTTGAGCTCCTGGCCGGAAGGATAATGGCACCCGAGCTGGGAAGCAACATCTACGTGTGGGGGGAGCATGATAGGTCCTCATCAGAACCACCCATGAGCAGGATCGCTTTCCGGGCAATAATCGCCCCGTATGTGCCTGCGAGATCGCCGTAAAGCCGCTGGGGCACACCCTCCACCACGTCCACACCCATTTTCTTTCCCCTCAGAACATCAAGCAGATAATCCAGTGTCAGGGCGTGGTGCGGCTCCGGGTTTGTGACTTGCGGGATGTTGAAAACGTCCATATCCACCGACACGTAATCGGCCTTGCGAACAAGACGGGCAACCTCTTTTTTTCTCATCAGAGCTTCCGCCCCGGAAATCACCTTCATTCCCTCCACCTCGCCACTCCTGACACCCACCAGTGCAACGTCCGCCACCTCCGACACTCTCTTCAGGGTGCAGGCGAAGCTGTATTTAGAGCCGAGAAACTCATCACGGAAATCAGTGTGGGCATCAAACTGCACATATCTGCGGAGGCCGTGCCCGGCAAGAAACTCCACCACCGGCACTGTGATGGAGTGATTCCCACCCATCACAAAGAAGTGACGGAACCCCCGGGACCACAGCCCTTCGAGGAAGTCCTTAACACCCTTTACCATCAGTTCTGGAGAAGTTGGAGGCAGGAGGTCCGCAAAATCTGAAGCATCGAGAGAAGTCCACTCGAGACCGTAGGAGGCAAGACGTATTGCGGCAGGGAACGCCAAGGTGCCCTTGGCAAGCTCGCTGGTGGCATCATACGCAACACCAAAGACCGCCACCCTGGCCTTGCTCCTCCAGGGGATCCCGAACAGACTGTATCCTATTGAGTCCAATCCAGCACCTCCAGCAATCTGGGCAAAAGCACCCGGAACCAGGGCGTGTAATCCTTGGGGTTTTTGCCCATATCACGTTTAAGCTCCTTCACTCCCATCCACTTAAATTCCCGAACTTCACTCCTGTCAGGAACAGGCTCACCGTTGAACCTTCCCACAAACACATGGTCAAATTCATGCTCCACCATACCTCCCCCCACATCAACCCGGTACACTGTCTCCAGCACCTTCTCGAGGGGACAGTCGAAACCCATCTCTTCCCTGAGCCTGCGGTGAGCCGCTTCCTCCGGAGTTTCCCCGGGCCTCGGGTGGGTGCAGCACGTGTTGCTCCACTGCTCGGGGGCGTGATACTTCCCATGTGCCCTCCTCTGGAGAAGCAGTTCCCCCCGCGAGTTGAACACGAACACCGAAATTGCCCTGTGGAGCTTCCCGCTGGTATGAACTTCCAGTTTCTCCCCCACCCCAAGCTCCCTGTCCCTTTCATCAACAAAGACCACCAGCTCCATGAACGTTTTGGGGACGGGGAATTAAAAAACCGGTGCCTCAACCACCAGGGTCTCGTATTCTCCACCCTCACCAGCCGGGTGGAACCTGTAGCGGTCCGCCAGTTCAATCAACCGCTCCACGTCCTCCCTATCAAGAACTCTCCCAACCCACTCCTTCCCCAGCCCATCTGCCGCAACAGAAACAATCTTGAAGCGGAAACCATCACGAATCAGGCGGCGCATGTACGCCTTCGGGTCCACACCCCAGAGCGGGGCATAGCTATTCAGTCCAAGCTTCCTGGCGAGGCGGTCTATGCGGCTGCGCTGGTATCTCGAGGCAATCGCCCCGGAAACCACCCCTTCAACACCATACCGGTTCATAGCCTCCCTCAGGGCTCTCTCAAGGTCTTCCAGCTCTTTTTCCTTCTCGCCAGAGGTCTCCACCTCAATAACAGGTATCCCCCCGGAACGTATGAACTCCGCAGCCTCCTTCACTCGGGGAACGTGGAACATCCAGGAATCATCACGGCGGGGGAGCATAACCACAGCACAGGCTATTGAAAAACCACGGCGGGACATAAGCCACGCAGCATACCAGGAATCCTTCCCCCCGCTCATGAGGGCCACAAGAGCCATAAATCGGGGAGCGACCGGGAGTTAAGAAACTTACAGGTGGAATTTCCTCAAAATCTTCCAAACAGCTTCCGGGCATTGCGGTCCGTGATCCTCTCGAGCTCGTCCGGGGAGAGCCCCCTGAGCTCCGCCACCTTTTCCAGTCCATGAACGAGGTTGGCAGGCTCGTTCCGCCCGCCTGAGGGGTTCAGCACGGGAGAGTCCGTTTCAAGGAGGAGCTGCTCCTCCGGGACCCCGCGGGCGAGAGCCTGCTTCTGGGGGTTCTTCAGAACTGTCAGCGGGATGGAAAAACAGTAGCCCAGATCAAAGGCGCGGCGGGCGACCTTCATGGAACCGTCGAAGGCGTGCATAACAACCTTCTCAGCCCTCATGGCCTCCAGCACCTCCACACAGTATTTCCCGGCGGAGCGTGAGTGGACAACCACAGGCAGGTCAAGTTCCATGGCAACGGCCACCTGCCTGCGGAAAGGCTCCAGCTGCTCCACTCGCTTGGCACGGTGGTAGTCCAGCCCCACCTCACCAACAGCCACGATATCAGGACTGTCTTCTATGAGCTGGAGGACCGCGGGCAGCTGCGAAAGGTCAGAGTAGGGCGCCAGACCCACGGCAGCATGAACAAGGTCATACTCGCGCGCCACCTCAAGGCATGCCACCGAATCAGAGAAATCCACACCAGCACTCACAACGCCGTCCACGCCTGCCTTTTTTGCACGCAGGAGAACCTCGCGCAGGTCCTCAGAAAAGGCCTTATCCTGAAGATGCGCGTGAGCATCTATCACACAAAAACAAGAAGGAAGTATTTAATACTGTTTTGAATTAGCTTTATGTGGCTGCTGAACTGCTCATACTCGTATTTTTCGCGCTGGCGGGCGTGTTCCTCCTCAAGCTCCTGATGGGCGGGGAGGAGGAGCCACTCCCACCGCCGCCAGTCATGCTACCACCCCCGCCCTACAACCCGTATGGGCAACAGCCATGGCCGCCCTCCACAGGCTACTACCAGGCACCAAAACCACGACCAAGGAAAAGAAAGATTATAGTGCTTCCAGAGAAAACCATCCGCAGGAGGAAGAGGAGGCGGAGAATATGAGGTGGCTTGTCGCAATCCTGCTCCTTGCCTCAGTGTCTGCCTTCCAGCTCGACGGCTTCTGCAACTACACCGCCGGCGAGAGCTGCATGAACAGCCCGGACTGCATCGCCTGTAACGTGTCCCTGAACGCCAGCCTGCGGTATTTCGACACCTATGCCCTTTTATCGGTGAGAATCCACAATTGGGAGCCCGAGGAGGTCCCCCTGGTCCTGGAGGTAAAGAAGGACGGCAAAAAGCTCTCCGCGAAGTCAGTTGACCTGCCGGCCGGGGGACAGAAACTCATGGACGTCAAGGTTGAGAGGGGCCCGGGGAACTCCACCCTTCTTGTGGAGCTCCGGGACAGGGACATAGGAACTGCCTGGGACTACCAGTCCCTGATCCTCAGGGGAATGGAAAGCAGGTGGAGGCTTGACCTGTTGATTCCCGTGGCCTCAGTGTTCGCCTTCATCGGCATCCTCGTGTATGGACTGAAACAAATCAGAAAGGGACCCTATGAAATCGTCCCTGTGTTCATGCCCGCCTACCCACCGGAGCCCCCGCCAGAGGAAGAGGTAATAATCGTCCCAAAGAAAAAGAAGTATTACTACAGGAAATAGGTTTAATATGACCACCTACCCATATTAGTGGGGGGCAATCTCGGCTAAGTAGTCATTCCAGAAGAGCGGTCTCCGAGGGAAGTGGATGGAGTAACTGGGCTCGCCAAGAATAAGGGCACAACCCGTCCTGCCAGACCCGACCGAAGCCCTGGAATGGCGGGGGGCGGCGATAACCGTCTCTGCAGGCATAATGGGAACCGGAGCGGGAAGCGACCGTCCCAGCCGAGGCCCAG
>CAYVAH010000038.1:0-1437 GCA_964449215.1 Candidatus Undinarchaeota archaeon
GTGTATGAGAGGGCCTGCAGGCTGTTAAAGTCAAAGGCCGTTGGAGAGGTGTGCAAGTTCATAGAAGAAACATACAGGGACGACGGGCTGAAGGACTACAACCCAAGGGTCGGCTGCCTCCTGGATGAGATTCAGAGGGGCATTGAGAGGGTTGGGGTGTATCTGGAGTTCCGGAGGGACTGAAGTTTTTCTAAGGTATCACAGATCCTCTCAAATATTGTAACCCGTTTCCTTCCTGTAGTTTTTGGGTTATATTATTGGAAACCACTCCAGCCGGCATGGACCCACCGCAACCATCATCTCAGGGGGGCTCTTTGTTTCCAAGAAAATCTTGGAGTCAGGTGGCAATTTAACAACCTCAACCTGACCACCAGAAATCAACAGCAACTCCGCCTTTTCCCCGGTGAAATTATATGCAAGCATTGTCTCAGACCACTCCTCGCGGGCAGAAGGGACCCAGTAGAAGATGCCTTCCTGAATAAAGGAGTTACCCCTGCATACACGCTCTCTAGGAAAAGGAAGAGGAATATCGAATACCCCTGCATGTCTTTTTGGATAAACATACCAAAGAAAAGGCAACAAATACTCCCTTGACAGCTTATGGCGGTAATGGTAAATTGGAAATTCCCATCCTCTTGTCTCTTCTGGGATCAACACAGGAACCATTTTCACCATCCTGACTCCGCCCGACTCAACAACATAGAGCAAAGGAACAAAAGTAGTGTGTTCACCTTGAGAATCATACTTAACTGTAAACTTGAGCTCATTCTTTATAGGCGTGGGTGTGAAAAAGTTCATCTTCCGCTTCGACTCCAGCTTTAACGTCTTGCGGGCATCCCAGGGACAAAAAACTGTGACTGTTGAAGGGCGTTCCACTTTTATCTCAACTAAATCCGCCACATCTTCTTCAAAAACAGAATAGCGCTGAGGGTCAAGCTCTCCACTGCTGAACTCGAATCGACTAAAAAAACTTACAGATCCCACTTTAATATGGGGCGTTCTCCTCGAAAAAAAAGAAGAAAATAATCTGAAATTCCTCGTTCGCATTCAGTCACCTACATCGATTCTATGATCTGGGTGCATGGCATCTTTAAGGCGTTTTCCTGTTATCGGATCCCTTTTGGTCGCTAAGTCTTTCCATTGTTGTCCTGTAGAAGGGATCAGATAATCTGTATTTATATGAGGTCCACCTTCATCAACATCTGTTCTCATTTGCATCCATAGGTTACCGAACAATTTCTTTTCCCAGAAAATCTCTGCCTCCTTAATCTTCATTTCCTCGATCCTTGGTCCTGTCGGTCCGCTCCACAGCTCCAGTAGGTAGCTCTGCCGGTACACTGGATTCCTCACAACCTCCCTATATTCTTCCCCGAACCCGTTCAGTTCGGGTGCACTACCAAAGCCGCCCGACATAATCTGGTACTGCATACAAATAAT
>CAYVAH010000038.1:1537-5774 GCA_964449215.1 Candidatus Undinarchaeota archaeon
ATCCATGTTGTTGAACGGGATAAGTGGAAGGAAGAACTTGAAAAGTCTGGGGCGTGGCGGTATCCGGGTCAGCTCCATAACCCCGATGGCTAAATTTTCGGGGAAATCTCGCTGTCATCAAGAAACAAATCAGCCTCCCGCTCTGGGAAAAGCGGAACCGGTAGCCACTCCACTCTGGAACGGGATTTCGCAACTACCAGCGTGGGAAGGAAACCATCACATTCCTTAACTGAAGGATCAATATACGCTCCAACTTCAAACTGACGCAGGTGAGTGCCGGGACCAACAACCACACTGTGAGTCTTTCTCTCATCTTTAATCCAGTAGATTTTGCTTTCCCATGAAGGAGGAACCACCCACTCAAAAGTCACGGGTTCAGAGGTATAATTCATCAGGCTTATGTCCCCCACCGCCCCAATACCCTTAAACGCCAAGGATCGGAGCCGATATGTCGGGAAGAAAACCCCACGGCACATATACTTGTCTCTGAAGCGCTCCCATAGCGGCCAGGGCGTTGGTGGAGTGATTAAGTTCTCCTTGATTTGCTTCTCACTAAATTCACTCCACAGCATTGGTTTGGTGTATTGCTCCAAGAAAGGGTGTGAATAATGGTATACAGGCACATCTAAACTTCCTGACACGACATCAACTGCGGTCATTATCAGCTCTAGGGAATCCCCCAACAGCACCACCATCGGGAACACGAGTCTGTGGTAGTCCTGCCCCTCCCCTTTTGGTGACACCACTTTTATTTTCACATCCTCTCCAGAGCGAATAAACGCACGTCTCGAGAGCTTTTCGTCATAAAATACTTTGAAGACCTCTGGCAAAAAAACCCTTGAGGATATGTCCGACAGGGCCTCGAGAACAACTTCTGCAGTTGGGTACCTCAAGTCTGGATAAGTCACGCACGGTCCCTTCCCCAAGCGTTCCAGAGACTCACTTATCAATGGGTCGATAACCCGAACAAGTTTCAGGTGCTTGACAAAAAAAGGAAAAGAAAAGATTTCAAACCCCCTAGCACTCATTTATCCACCTCAATCCTGTGATCCGTTATCTTAACAATCCCCGGCTCCCCCTTCTTTCTGCCTTTTTGCCTTATTCCCGCGTACTCAATATTTATATTTCCATTCTCAGTTCCGTCCTCCCGAGTTCGCATAAGGATTGGATTTCCGTAGCCATCATCTTCAAGCACAGTCCTAAGGTCCAACAAGTTCTGGTACTTACTCAATGCCTTGAGACGAGACTCCATTGCAAGACGAGACTCAATGTTCATCCCGCCGCCGCTCCACAGCTCCAGTAGGTAGCTCTGCAGGTACACTGGATTCCTCACAACCTCCATATATTCTTCCCCGAACCTAGGTTCGGGTGCACTACCAAAGCCGCCCGACATAATCTGGTACTGCATACAAATAATGGTCGCAAAGTTTTTAATTATTTCTATGTCACAATTTAATAATGAAAAAATGGTTGGAACTTGTAGTAGATACAGCCAAGCAAAGCTACAGCGAACTTTTCAACAGGGAACCTGACGTTAGTATCCATGTTGTTGAACGGGATAAGTGGAAGGAAGAACTTGAAAAGTCTGGGGCGTCCCCGAAGGACCGCCCGGCAGTTTACCTAGTTGACAAAATCCTCATCAGAGATGATGCAACCTACTTTGATGTCCTGCACGAACTCGGACATGAAGCCCTGTACACCAACATGGGGCTGAAGGAACAAATCCTGAGACTGAAAAATGAAAAAAACACAAGGTTGACAAAATATCTGGAGAAGAAACTGCCGCTGGAATTCTTGGAAAATGCGGCCAACCAATACGCGAAGGTTATTGGGAGCAGGATGAAGTACCGGCTCCCAGAACTAATCAAAAAGAGCTTGGAGGGAATAAACCCGAGATTCGTGGCATTTAACGGCAGCGTTCAAAGGGAGGGATGGGGCAGGGATATAGATATCTGGATTGTAACAGACTACGATTTCAGAAACGAACCGTTCCCGGAGGAGTGGGACGTGGAGATTGTGCCTGTAGAGGTCTTTGAAGAGGGTGTGGAAAACTCCGATGGGATATACATTGACTTATCGGTCTCTGGGGATATTGTAGCAGATACCGGCAGTTACACAAAAAGACTCTTGGAGTCCCTGAAAACAAAACCTTCAAGCAAGGAAATTGACTATCACTTCAAAAGAGCTTACAGAACCCTGTCACTTGCAAAGAGCAGATTGGTGGAGCTGAGGTTATATAAAAAAATGAAGTTGATGGAGCATCAACCAGCGGACGAAGTTATACTCCAAGAAGCCAACATTCCATTCCCGGAACTGTTTTTTAACCCTCTGAGCTACGCTGTAAGTTATGCCTACCTAGGCAGTGAATACTCCTGTGGAAATAGGCCCGTAATATCAAACACGAAGCTACCTTTACTTGAACATATTCGAAAAGCCAAGCTAGCCGGCTACTACCCAAAGCCAGAAAAACTCATATCCATTGTCGAGGAATTCGTGAAGGACGCCGCCAAAATATCAATAAACAACCGTGCTTGAAACAGTCATGCTCCTCGCCTGTGACTCCCTTGGCGTGCGGTCGCTGGCCATGCGCGTGAAGGACCTGCTGATAGACCCCGGAGCGGCGCTGGGACCGAGCCGGTATGGGCTGCCACCCCACCAACTTGAAGAGCAGGCACTGGCCGAGGCACTTGTACGGATAGAGAAGGAACTGGCAAGAGTAAAACGGGTGGCAATATCGCATTACCACTACGACCACTACCTGCCACTGGGTGACTACTCCGGCAAACTCCTCTACCTTAAGGACTGGGAAGAGAACATAAACAGGTCGCAAAAGGGGAGAGCGGCGGAGTTCCTGGAGCACCTGAAAGGGCAGGACGTGAAGATTGAAAAAGCGGACGGGCGGGAGTTCGGGGATGTGGAGTTCTCCCCGGCGGTGCCCCATGGCCCGGAGGGAAGCCGCCTCGGTTACGTGCTAATGGTGCGGGTGGGAGACCTCGTGCACGCCAGTGATGTTCAGGGACCGCAATCACCGGAGGCGGCGCGCTGGATTATTGAGCAGGCTCCGCGGGTGCTCGTGCTTTCGGGGTTCCCAACCCTTTTTCTGGGCTGGAGAACCTCGCGGGCCGCACTGGAAAAAAGCAACGATCTCCTCCGCCGCATCCTCGAGTCTGGTGTGGAAACGCTGGTGCTGGACCACCACCTGCTGCGGGACAGGTTCTACCGTCGCAGGATAAAGCCGGTGCTGGACTGCGCCGAGCGCAAGGGAGCCAGGGTGATGACGGGTGCAGAGTTCACCGGAGAAAAGCCAAGGATGCTGGAGGCATTCCGCAGGGAACTGCACAGGGGCGCGGGCATAAGGGAGGTGGAAAGGCTGTCGGGGGAAGCCGTTGGAGATTGAAATTTATATATATACATATGCATATAGAATAACATGTCCAAAGTAATCTCTGTTTCGAACAAAGTGTACAGGGCACTGGTCTCCATCAAAGGCAGGAGAAGCTTCTCAGAGGTCATAGAAGAAGCCCTTTCCGGTAAGGGCAACAAGGAGCTCATCCTCAGCATGGCGGGAAGCGTCAAACTCAACGAAAAGAAAATCAGGAAGGCACAGAAGGAGCTTGAGAAGGAATTTGGCAGGAGGACGTCAGGATGAGAATCTGCCTGGACACCAACGTGCTGATAGACCTGGCGAAGGGGAAACAGGACGTGATCGAAAAACTCAAGGACCTCCCGCACAGGACAGTCTGCATAACTTCCATAACAGTCTTCGAATTTCTGAGGGGCTCGGATGACAGATTTGTCGACTCCTTCGAGGTGCTGGACCTTGACGGTCCCTGCGCGAGAATCGCCGCAGGCATCTTCAAAAAACTCGAAAAATCAGGGAAGAAGCCCTCCGTGGTTGACACATTGATAGCCTCCTGCTGCATATCCAACAGGGTCCCCTTGTTGACCCGGGACAGGTCCTTCGAAGGGTTCAAAAAATTCGGGCTGGAGCTGAAACTTCTCAGTTAGACCTTTCCTGCCCTGACTTTATCCACCAGCTTGCTGACCCCCGGGTCCACACCTCGCAGAAGCGCCTCGTGGTATGCCAGCCACTCGCCGAACACCATCTGCGGCTGGGGACTCAGCATCTCCGGAACACCTGCCGGTGGTTCTATGGTGTGGACGGGCGCTCGCTTGCCCCAGAGCCTGACAAGCTCTTCAGCCCGCTTGCGGAAAGGCTCCTTTGGGGGTGGCATGA
>CAYVAH010000039.1:0-5429 GCA_964449215.1 Candidatus Undinarchaeota archaeon
GTGCCGCATCCCGTTAAAAGGACGATATCAGCATGTCTTGGGCTCGCGACCCGCTTCACCCCAAGCCGTTCCGCGTCGAACCTCGGGGAAAGGCAGGAAAAGACCTCGAGTTCACACCCGTTGCATGTTCCCTGGCTGAGCATATACACCCACGGGGACTTTTTTATCACATGTTCACCTCCTTTACGGTCCGTTTGTCAAGGTCCACCACCACGACCCGGTCGGTGCATGCAAAGCAGGGATCTATGCTGCTTATCACCACGGGCACATCTGACATCGTCCTGCCTTCGAGCATGTGGGGGACCGCGATTATGTTTGCGAAGGTCGGGGGGCGAACCCTGATAAACTTCGGGGTATTTGTGTCGGCGACCACAAAGTGGAAGTTTTCTCCCCGTGGAGCTTCCACAACCTGCGTGGCTTCCCCCTTCCTGGAGGCATAGCGCTGTTTGGCGGCAGGGAGTTTGCTCTTGGGCATGAGGGACAGGGATTGCTCCACAATATGGATGCTCTGCCAGACTTCCTCAAGCCGGACGAGGGCACGGGCGTAGGCATCCCCTGCTTTTGCCGTGGGTATCCGGAACTCCACTTCATCATAGGCAGAATACGGGGCATCTTTCCTCGTGTCCACCTTTATGCCGCTTCCCCTGGCTGTTGGTCCGACCACTCCAAGCTCCAGAGCCTTGTCTCTGTCGAGAACCCCCACTCCTTTAAGCCTCCCCCTCAGAGCTTCATTCGACATAAATGCTTCATAGGCGTCTGAATACTTCTTTTTCAGCTCCTTGAGTTCCCCCCTCAAGAAGTCAGTTCCACTTTTGGTCAGGTCCTTGTGGACACCCCCGTAGCGGAGGTAGTTGTAGTGTATTCTCTTGCCGGAAAGTCTCTCCAGCGAGTTCAGTGCATGTTCTCTTGCCGCCCAGGACAGCATAAAAAGCGTGTCGAAACCGGCGGCATCCCCCAGGAGCCCGAGCCATAGCAGGTGGCTGTGGATTCTTTCCAGTTCTGCCCCTATGGTGCGGATGAACCTGGCCTTCCGGGGCACTTCAATCATGTTTATTTTTTCATAAGCCATGGTGAATGCCTGGGTATGTGCGGAGCTGCATATCCCGCATATCCTGCCGAGGAGGACCACGGCTTTCGGCCAGGTGAAGCTCAGCACGTGCTTTTCAATCTCCCTGTAGTTGTAGCCAAGGTTGAAGTCCACGGCAACTATCCGTTCCCCTTCGAGGACTACCTGGAAATACTCCGGTTCCCCCAGAGCGGGGTGATACGGACCGAATGGCACTTCTATTCTTGGCATCTCAATCACGTGAACAGCTTTTTCGGGGGATGCCCGCGGAAGCGGATCCCGAACTTCTCCATTATTTCTCTTTCATAGAGCTCCGCTCCGGGGTAGAGAGAGCAGATGCTTTGGGTGCCTTTCACAGGTTTCCGGAGCGTTTTAACCCTCCCGGCGAGGAAAAAGTGGTAATGGAGCTTTTTACCATCGCAGGAAATGGTTATGAGCCGTGCTCCCTTCCCCTTCATTTTTTTGAGCTCTTCCACCAGAAAAACACACGAGGACTCATTTATCCTTTTCTGAGATTTTTTAAAATCCTGTTGCTGGGCTCCTGGTGGTGCGTCAGGAGCTTCTGGATACGGTCAAACGGCTTATGGAATCACCTTTGAGTGAGGAAGTTGATCGAAGGGTGAAGGAGTTTGAGGCTCTGGGACGTGCGGGGGAAAAAGAGTGGTTCAAAGAGCTCTGCTTCTGCATTCTCACCGCTAACTTCACTGCTGAGGGTGGGATAAGAATACAGAAGGCTGTTGGCGACGGGTTTTTGACCCTTGGTGAGGGGGAGCTTGCTGAGGTTCTCAGGGATCTGGGGCACCGCTTTCCCAACACCCGTGCTCGCTACATAGTTCAGGCGCGGGGGAAGCTGGGAGTCCTCAAGAAGGCTGTTGGGGCTTTTCACAGCGGCAGGGTGGCGAGGGAATGGCTTGTGGGTGTGAAGGGTCTGGGAATGAAGGAGGCCAGTCACTTTCTACGAAATGTGGGGTTCAAAGATGTGGCAATCATAGACAGGCATATCCTGAATCTGCTCCGGGAACATGGAATGATTGATGACCGTGAACTCAGCCGGGAAAGATACCTGCGGATTGAGAAGCTGCTTGAAGACCTTGCCAGAGAGCTGGGGACTGATCTTGCAAGGCTGGACATCTATCTGTGGTTCCTCAAGACGGGCAGGGTCCTGAAGTGATGGAACCCCAAGTTTTATTATTGGCTGGTGGTAAGGGAAGCATGCGTTTGATTGGGATTAGCAGGTCTCTCGTGAAGGAAGTTGAGAGCGATGTGGTCTTGCTGTCGGAGCTCTTTGACATACAGCGGATAAAGTCCGTGGAACATGTGGCCCGGGACATCTACGCTGCCAGGGACGGGGGCAAGACATTTGTGCTGACAGACTTTAATGGCGGGAAGGTTCTGGTGGATGTTATTCCTGCGGGGGATGTGCAGGTCCAGATGCTCAGGGGGAATTCAATAAAGAAGTTAATGGAAATAAAAAGGGGGGAAATTATGCTAATTGAGAACTCGCTGGTGGGTTCTGCCCTTCCCACGAGACCTTAACTTTATGAACCACCGTGCGAGCTCGAGCGTTCCCTTCCCGCGATATTTCTCTTCCATGTTGCTGACCCACTCCTCTATGTCAACGAATCCGGTCATAAAACAATACCTGGCGGGGGGAGGGATATGCGATGTGGTGAGCTTGCCAGCTTGCCAGTGAAGAATAAATAGCCCGGTTGCTGAACTCCTTGTGCGAATTGGCAAGCACTACATCCATATCAGGATAAGGCACAAGAAGGAGCTGAAGATTGTGCTTTTTTGGATGATTATTATGAAACTTCTGACGCTCGTGCCCTATTCCCCGGCCAGGGTTGCAAACGCCACGGTTTCTGGCGTGATTCCCCAGGATATGGTCTGGTCCGGGAACATCTATGTGGCAGGAGATGTTTTGGTCCCCCCACCGTTCCGGATTGAGATCGAGCCCGGGACCCGGGTGATTTTTCTGGTTCAGGACCGTGAGTCTGCAGGGGTTGTGGGGAGGGATGACCTGACCCATGAGAATGACACCACTGCTACAGACTTCTATGAGAGGACCCACGCTTCCCTCACGGGGACCATTATTGCCAGTAATGTGACGTTCACTTCGGGTGCCGAAGAGCCGGGATACGCTGACTGGTCAGGGCTTGTGCTGTTCAACGGGAGTGTGCTGAATGACTCTGTGGTTGAATATTCAAAAAGAGGCGTAGTCCTGCTTGGAAGGAATGTCAGCGTGGTTGATACCACATCACGCTACGCCCTCTGGAATTGTTTTGAGGACCGGGCGGGGGGTGTGCTGCGCGGGAGTGTTGCTCATCACTGCTGGCATAGTTGTGTTTCGGTGCTTGCCAACGGCACTCGCTTAGAGGAGCTAACAGCATATGAGTGCTATCAGGGACTCTACTTGGGAGGTTCTCTATTGAACATAACAGGCGTCTTGGTTTCAAAGTCCTGCACCCCCCTCAAAACGGAGCGGGGTGGAGCCGAAAAAATTGTGCTTTCCAACCGTTTCCTGAAGGCAAAGCCGACTGCCGAAGGAGGGGTGTTTGAGGGCAGGCTTATTTACCCCAGCTGTCCAGAATCATCCGGCGCTTCTGAGCAGGCTTGAGTCCTTTTATCCGTTTTTCTTCTTCCCTTGCTTCCTTGATTGTGGGGACCTCTTTGAACCACACAAGCTCCACGTCATCAAACCTGCCAGTGTATCTTTTCCGTTTCCCGCCCAGAGCGTTGTTCCTGTGTTCACGCATTCTCCTGGCAAGGTCCTTGGTCAATCCCGTGTAAAAGCTTTTCATTTCTCCGTCCTTTATGCATGCCAGTACATAGACATAGTAGCTCATATCCACCTGCACTCCCCGCAATCCTTTGGGGCAGTCCAGCAATCCTCCCCGGTGTCACACCATCCGTCCCCGTGGTATGGACTGGAGGGCCGGCAGAATCCGTGCAGGCATATGGTGCTGTTGCACTCCGCGTCCCAGGTGCACGGTTCACCATCAGCGAGTTTGCACGGGCCGCAGTCCCTTTCGCAGTTGTTGCAATCCTCTCCGGTGTCGCACCACCCATCTCCGCAATGTGGCTTCTCCGCCCGGCAGACCCCGTGTATGCACACACCGCTTGAGCAATCAGAATTTTTCTGACATGTGTAGTATCCGGGTTCTCTCGGGGCCCTTCTGCTGAGAAGCATGCTGAGCACAAGAAGGACAAGGAGAACCTTTGTGATGTCCTTGAGCTTCTGCCAGGGAACCCTGATTTTCACAGATAACTATGGAGAGGCTTTTATATTTGTTTTAGTGTTCTTTCTGTGGAGCGGAAGACCTACGTGGCATTTGCTTCGGTGTTTGCCCTGCTTGCCCTTGGGCTGTGGCTGGCATCCCTGCAGGGCGTGGAGAAGCATTTTTGCACGGCAGAATCACGTCAGGCGGAGGCTTGCATCGCTGTGTATGACCCGGTCTGCGGCTGGACCGGCAGGGAGTATCGCAGCTTTTCCAACAGCTGTTTTGCCTGCATGGACAAAAGCGTGGTGTATTGGGTAGAGGGGGAGTGTTGAGATGGAGTTCCGACGTGTCGGGGGTCACTATGTGGTGCGGATTGACCGTGGGGAAGAGCTGGTTGAGGCTCTGGAAAAATTCTGCGAGGAATCGGGTGTAGAGCTCGCGTTGGTTTTTGGGATAGGTGCTATGGACCATGCTGTGGTGGGTTTGTTTGATGTGGAGAGCAAGGAGTTTCACAAGAAGACCCTCACAGGCCCACACGAAATCACATCAGTTTTGGGGAACATAACCGTGAAGGATGGGAAGACCTATCTTCATCTCCATGTGAACCTTGCTGATTCCAACCATAATGTCTTTGGCGGGCACCTTGTGTCTGCCAGAATCAGCGCGACATTCGAGGCGGTGGTCCTTGCCCTGGAGGGGAGGGTCACGCGGAGATTCGACGCGGGGCTCGGGCTGAACCTCCTGGACTTCAGTAGTTGAGGTAACCCTTCAGCTTTCCCTCGTAGTTTTTGAAGAGTTTCTCTTCTTCGATATAGCAACCATCTTCGAGTTCATCTATGTCAATTCCCTGCTTCAGTGCCCTGAATATCCTCCAGATGTTCTGGGGGCCCTCCAGGCGTTTTCTCAGCTCGTTCAGTGCTTCCTCCTTTCCGGCCATCAACAGCTCTACATAGTCATCCCCTGCTTCCAGCTCTACCACACAATCTCTGTAATTGGTATAGAGCTTTTTTGTGCCCTCCTCGAGCCTAACGGGCAAGTTGTCTCTGAGACATCTCTCCAGGTAATCAAAGAGTTCAAGGAGCTCCTTCGGGGGAAGTTTCCGGTGAGTCTTCTGGACGATTCGCTTGACCAGAACGTCCATG
>CAYVAH010000040.1:0-1585 GCA_964449215.1 Candidatus Undinarchaeota archaeon
ATAAAGTCGTCAGTGCCGTCGCAGCACTTGTTGGTGCTGTCGTCCCAATAACCCTTCCCCTTCAGACAAGAACATGCCCCTGGACTGGAGTCGGCATTGGAGGTCCAAGAACCCCCATCACAGTAAAAGTCTATACCGACATATTTACCACAGTATCCAGAAGAATAACATCCATTCGAAAGAACACAGTCTGTCGACTTATCACAGCAAGCGGCATCATTGATGTCATTAGCACACCCGTATGAGCACTTTTTGTGAAGTAGATATTCATTCTCATCATCCCCGCAACAAAAATCCGATGAGGTTGTGTCAAAGTAAGCTATCCCATCGTCGCCAGCGGTCTGATCAGCACAATAGTTCTCACAAATTGACTGGATCTTATCACCACAGGAGCTGCAGGAGCCCCCAGCAGGTTTCCAGCCGGAAGAGGTGCAATAATAACCATTTCCTACATTGACCTTAGCACAGGTGGGACTCTCAGTATCGCAGGTCTTGACAACACCATCCTCACAAGCATTATTACCGTCAATATAATTATCATCTGGGTCACAGCACTGAGTGCCGGTCCACCTGTCCTCACCACGAACCTCGCTGCAGGCAGCCTGACACAAATCCGTCATGTCCTCGGGAAGATACCACTTTTTCTCCGATCCCTTGCAATAAAGGTCTTGTGAATCCACAGTTATCTTGCCACAGTCACCCACCACAGCCCTGCCCGTATTTGGGTTGCCGGCACACTCGTACAAAGCACCGGAAGAGCACGCCAGCTGTTCGGAATACCAGTTCGCGTCCGGCGCATTGGAGTAACAGGTCTTCCAGACGTAGACGCCTTGCTGGTTGTAGTTAGTGCAGTAATAGGGATAATTGTTGTAAGAAAATGCATTTGACCCAAATATACTGCTATCCGAAGAATCCCCCAAATTATCAGAGGAACACACTAAAGTATCAAGCTCTGATGCTGAGCAAGAAACTGTTCCAGACTTAAATATTTTGGTGCAACCATTTGACGTTGGGTCATAACAATCAGTTCCGGGACCATCGTCTGAACAGTCTTCCAAGCTACAGCCAACACAGTACTTACCACCATAAAGAGAAACCCCTGGGTAAAAAACAACAAAAAATAGGAAGATGAGAAACAGTTTATTCACATTCTGCTATATCCACGGGTTTATTTTTGCTTTACCATCATCAGGGAATCAGGCAGTAGCTTCCACCATCTTTATGTCAAGTTTCCCGACATTACTGAGCAAATACGGCATTGTCTTCCTTCCGGTGAGCCATTTCCCGTGATATGCAGCACCTGATATTCCCGCACTTGCAGCGCTCAAGCCCGCAGTTGCTATGCTGTACAGGCGGGAATCGGCGATGTATTGAGCCAGCTTCGACTTCTTGTCGAAGAGTGCAGCAGATATGGCACTCAGGTCCTCCTGGAGCGAGTTTATGACGGATATGGCATTGTTGAGTTCTGTGTTTATGTAGGTCTGGAGGTCTTCAGCTATTTCGAGCTGGGTGTAGGCTTCCCCCCAGTCGGCGTAATGAAGAGCGGCACTAGCATCATTGGTTACACCCCAATCTTCGACTGCGG
>CAYVAH010000040.1:1685-4954 GCA_964449215.1 Candidatus Undinarchaeota archaeon
TTATCCAAATCGTTGTCGTCCCACTCGCCGTCGCCATCGGCGTCGTAGTAGTCCAGTTTGCCGTCGTTGTCCATGTCCACAATGGGTCTGGCGTCTTCGCGGAGCTCATCCGCTTTGTTCAGCAGGTGCTCCCTTTGCTCAGCCACCTGCTCCGCGACATCCCTCACATCGCCAGCTGCCTGGTCATGAAGTGCCGACAGCTCGGCAGCGACCTGCGCGCCCGCAGCAGTTGCCATCTTGATACGCCGATACAAGGTATATATCCCCATACCGAAGGCTCCCAGACACACCAAAAAGGGAATCAGCTTTTTCCAGTTGCGTTTCCGCTTCTTTGAGAGCGCCTCATTGTAGTTTATCCCCTCCTTCTCGAGGGCTATGGACTCCCTTGCTACATTCCCTGAG
Organism: Candidatus Undinarchaeota archaeon; assembly: GCA_964449215.1. Taxonomy (GTDB): domain Archaea; phylum SpSt-1190; class SpSt-1190; order SpSt-1190; family SpSt-1190; genus CAYVAH01. The sequence goes on from CAYVAH010000040.1 coordinate 2,088, forward strand.
GCGTTTGACAGGATAATGTGCTCCAGGTCGGAGTGTGACAGCAAAGTGACCTTCGGGCTCACCCCGACCTCCAGGTCCTTCCGGTAATTCGTCTCCTCCATCAAATCATTGAGGTCCCTGGCGACACTCTTGGAAACCTTCTCGGCAAATGAGATGTAGCCTTTCTTGAGGGCGTTGTGCTCCGCGATATTCTCCACAGTTCGCTTCCAGAGCTCCTCATAGAAGTCCCAGGCGTCCTTCAGAAACTTCGTCCGGGTTTTGAGCCGTTCACCGGGATCCGCTTCCTGAGCCTTCCCATAGGACTCGAGCACTGCCTTTGCGGACTTAGCCAGCTTCCCCTTCCACGAGCTAACGACTTTCTTGAACTCTTGGGCAATCTCCCTGCTGGCTTCCCTGCTCCTCTCGAGCCACTCTACCGGAACCTTATCGTTGAGTTCCAGGGAAACATAATAATTCCCGTCATCATCCCGGAGGACTTCCAGGGAGTATTCCTTCCGGACCCTGGATTTCACATGCGTGAGCGGTACGGTGAGTCGCTCCGGTTCAATTCTCCGCTCCTGCAAAAAATAGGTTTTGTACCTATCAAATACTGGCTCGAGCACTTCCGCAAGGCTGACTGCCATCAGAAATATGTCAGGCGAAGATTAATAAGCTTTTCGACACTCTGGAGTTGATACCTATTCGATTATTGCAGACTAGTCCTGCCTGAGTTTTTTAAGATACTCCACAAACCTCATAAACACCTTGGAGGGTGGGGCGGGTCCACCAAGCTTATAGACCCCAACATCTGGGTATCCGCCATACTTTGCCTTCTCAAAAAAGTTCAAAAGCTTGGAGTGAGGGGTACCCGGATTCAGGCTCTCAGGACTCCTAACATACTTGTTAAAAACCTCATAAGGTTCCATATCCTTCCCACAACTATACAATCCCATTGTCCATCTTTACCACTGGTAAATTTTAAGGATTTCCCCTCTTTAAATACTCAGAAAGATGTTTTCCACTGGAAACTTGCCTGAAAACTGTACCAGATAGCCTATCAAGATCAACAACATGATAGTAGGTTACAGGCATGACGAACCCCAATCCAGGAAAGTATGCGAACTTATGCAAAGAGATGAGCTCCCTCTCAGAGGTTGTAAAAAGTAAATCCCCGAAAAAACGATCCTTCAACATATCACAGGCATAAATCGGGGCCATATAATAGGAAAGCAAACCAGTTTTTTTGATTTTATCAACACCGGAGTAGGTTGGATCAAGAGTCTCAATATCGACACCGCTATCAGAGAATTTATACTTTAACACAGGGGTCACCCTATCCCTAAAATCGCCCTTCGTCAGTTTTTTATTGACCCCCTGTATTTCGTCGAGCAAACACTGATATTCCTCCGGTTCATCAACAAATCTCGAGATATATTCACGGGCATCCCTCGGGCAGAGAGAAGAGACCAGAATAACACCAAAATCCTGAAACCCCCTATAAACAACAGACGTGTTCTCCTTGCCAAATGAATAGAATTCTTCCACTTCTACCATGTGAAAATTCGGATCCCTGAAGAACACACCACGCAAATCATGAGAGAGTAGAACAACATCTTCCTCATCGGGGATGCAGAGCTTTTCTCCCGTTTGGTAGTTGTAAATTATAAATGCTGGGCGAACCCGGCCACCTGCTGTGTTGCCGTTTTCCAGTTTGTCCATTCCCCTACCTCGTTTCATGCGATAAATCACATGCAACACCTCCATGTTACTAATTTAAAATGATAACTAAACCGGTTTTTCTTTAGATTGTGAGGTTTTTGAGCGCGCATCCAGTGCGTAAAATGTTCTCACTAATAAACTTTCCGGGAACGTCACCCCCTAAAGGGGTTCAATACCACTACTTTTTGGAAAGATAATTTTATCCCCGCAGGAGGTCTATGAGGCGCTTTTCGTAACGGGCGCCCCACCTGCTCTCGAACTCCCTGACTTTCCCCTCAGGACCGAACACATAGATATAGTCCTTGTCCTCCGGTAGCGAGAGGAAGTCGAAAACTGTAAGCCCGCGCTCAACTCCGAAGAGCTTTGTAATGTATCCACTGGTAGAATTATAGAGCATCTCGGCCGTTGCCTTGGTTGAATCATACTCCTGACCGGGCACCACCGGGCCCGCACCCAGGTCCAGGTATTTTGTGGAGGTCGAGAGCTGATAAATGTCATGAGACCTGGTGACAATGATATTTAGTTCCGTCCCGCCTGGAAATCGGAGGGTTGCACCATAGGTTTCCGGGGTCTCCTCCCGTTCCAGAGCTTCCCCCTCAATAACACCCAGGACATTCAGATATGAGTTCAACTTTCTCTCTTCAATTCTTTTCAATGTGACCGGGGGAAAATACAGATTTGTGAGCAATCCAAGCGGGCCCACCGATGAATCTGCCGGGTCCAGATTTCTCCACTCCTCACCCGCCCACTCAAAGAAATTCACACGCTCCGGAGTAATTTCCACCTTAAAAATACCATCGGGGAGTGTAAACATGGGGAGTTGTGCTACCCCGAAATATAAAACTACTTGTCGGGGGACAGATATTTCACCGCCTCAGAGACCTTTTCAACATTTTTTTCATCCATAATCTTCAATATTTTCCCCCCGATAATGGAAAAAACATCCCTGATATGCTCCTTCTCTTCAGGAGTCAGCGGCGGACCACCGGAGTAGCCTTTCGGCAGGTAGAGGTCCACCTTTTTTTCATGGTACATGCTCTGATTACTCCTGGCGGACTATAAGACTTTGCATCACTCCAGCTCCTCAAAATCGAACTCCAGGGGAAGATCGGGAGGCGGCCACACCAGCTTTTTCTCATGGTCAGGGCAGGAGCACCCTTCGATTTTGC
>CAYVAH010000041.1:0-4916 GCA_964449215.1 Candidatus Undinarchaeota archaeon
AGGAAATGCTGGGAAACTCCTTCAAAAATCTTGGCGAGACTTCGTGCGTTTTTACAGACTTCTTTGAGAGCAGCCAGGGGGTCTATACCAGCATCCTTTGATTTTTCGATTATGTCTGGGGAGTAAATGGAGAACATCTCAGAAGCTTCTTCAGAGATCTTGGCGAGATTTCGCGTGTATTCGCCGACTTTTTTGAGAGCAGCCAGGGGGTCTATGCCTGCAGCTCCTGATTTTTCGATTATGTCTGGGGTGTAACTGAGAAAATACTTGGAAACTTTTTCAGAGATCTTGGCGAGCTTTTGTGCGTCTTTGCCGACTATTTTGAGAGCGGTCGGGGGGTCTATGCCTGCAGCTCTTGATTTTTCGATTATGTGTTGGGAGCATTCGGAGAACCTCCAGTAAGCTTCTCTGGAGATCTTGGCGAGCTTTCGTGCATTTTTGCGGACCATCTTAGTGTTTTGCAACCGCTTTTTTCTGGAACTTTCAAGCATATATAACTATATAGTTAGTTCTTATAAATTTTCCGCCAGCATGAACCAGCTTCTTCGCCTTTTTCGGAGCGGCAGGCATACCCCGAATTGAAACAGCCCTTTAAAAATTTACCTTCAGACCCGCGGGCGCCAGCCAAGAAACTGGCAGACCTCCCCGAGCCTGACAAACCTCGTGGCGCCCCGGGCACCGATGGAAACCTCCGGAAGTTTCTCGGCATCCATACCCTCCGGTACCCCCAGATGAACCTTCAAACGCTTGAACGCCTCCCTGCCCTTCGGGGACTTCCAGGGAAGCATCCCCCTCACCGTCCGCTTGAGGACCATATGGGGTTCCCTGGGGAAGAAAGGACCCTTGTATCTGTGACCCCTGTCCACCTTTTCCTTGTAATCCCTGAAAATTCTCTTCTTGTCACCGGTTATCACAGCCTTCTCAGCATTAACCACAACGACCTCTTCACCAAGCAGGAGACGCTTCGCCACGTTTGCAGCCAGCCTCCCAAGTATGGCACCGTCCGCATCAACAATCATCACACCACCATCCTGACTCCCCTACCTTCCGGGTTGGACCTGAAGAGCTCGTCAATGCCCGTCACCCTGCCACCCGCACCCTCAATCTTTTCCACAGCAGCACGCGAAAAGGAATATGCAGCGACCTCAATCTTCTTTGAAACCACACCAGCCCCCAGAACCTTTCCTGGGACGACCAGCACAAATTCCCCACCGAGCCTCTCAAGCTTCGAAACGTTCACAGCCACCCTCTGCCCGCGGGGGGTGCTGAGCTTCTTGGCCACGGCCCTCCAGAACCGGCTTTTGCTCCTTGAAAGCTCCCCCAGGAGCCGGACCAGCCGCTCATCTGTGAACTTCCGTGAAGCTATCCTCTTTTTCAGTCCCACAGCCTTTAATCGACAAGCTATTTTTAACTGTTGTGCTTCAACAGCATATGAACTGCTCCTACTGTAACGCGCGGGCCGTGTTTTATGCCACGCATTTCGGCAAGTTCCTTTGCAGGTCCCACCTGGAGGGTTACCTGCTCCGCAAGCTCCGGAGGAACCTCCACCGTCACCGGCTGGTTTCCCCGGGAGACACAATAGCCATAAGGGACGACGGCTCACCTGTTGGCGCGGCCGTTAAGGAACTGTTCAAAAAGGCCGTGAGGAACTGGCCTGTAAAGGTGGTTCGGGAAAGCGAACCACACAACAAACTCCTCGTCCCGGATACCCTCGAGTGCGAAACCTCCCGGATACTGGAGGGACTGACCAAAGGGGAGCTATGGCACGGCTCTTACGGGGAGTCGGGGGTCATAAAGCCCTTCAGGGACTTCGGCTCCAAGGAGCTTTTCGTCCTGGGGTGGCTGAACGGATGCAGGAAGGAGGGTCACAAGGAGTGGAAACTGCACGGAACTGCTGGAGAGCTGAATCTCCTCCGGTCCTGGGACAGAATCATGGAAGCGCACCGACTGAATACTGCGAGTAGAGGAGGACGGCGGAAACAAGGGCGAGAAGGAAAAAGCCAGCCTTGATGGTTGGGTTGTCGAACCTCGTCGAGAAGAACAGCGAGCCGGCAAGCAGGATAAGCAACAGCCATGAGGGAACCGACGAACCGACACCCTCATACAGGAGGGCGAGAAAACCCTTCTTCAGCTCCGGGGCTTCCTCAGGGAAGTAAAAAGTGTTGTAGGAAGTTCCACGGGCATCCAGAATCGAGACCTTCTCGGCCGGGGCCTTGGCAGAGTAAACTTCCTTGACCACCTTAGTTTCCCCGGGGGAGAGCTCCAGGTTCCTGCCGGAGAGGAAGCTCGCATTTCCGGGAGCCGTTCCCATGTTGCTGAGCCTGTAGGTGACAAGCACATACCCCCTGAGCTCGCCTTCCTCCGCTTTCCAGGTGGGAGAGACCCTCCTCTCCACCGTTATCTCAGGGTAGATGTAAAGCACGGAAAACTTCTTTTCCGTCGAGCTGTTTTCCCAGGAGGCTGTGGCGGTGATGTCCATACCCCCTTCCTTCCCGGCTTTCCCCAGCACATAGCTCTTCTTGAGTGACTCCCCCGGACTGAGTGAAAGCTCCTCCTCCAAGGAGCCCCCGGTATAGTTCAACGTGAAAATAACCGCAGGGAGGGGCTTCGCACCGGGATTCGAAAGCTCAACTGAAACCACCACGTCTTCACCCGGAAGCAGCGTGCTGTTTCCTTCAAGATTCAGGTCCACTTTTGGCTTACCAACAAAATACGGGCGGAGGTAGTCAGTGGTCTTCACACCCCCTTCATAATAGACCCTCGGGCTGCCAAAGACCCCGTAACCCACATCAACGGACTGGAGCCTGTAGTTTACAACAGCCCTGTCAACCTCATACCCGAAATTGCACACCAGTTCGCCGCCTGTCTGCTCGCAACCGGAAGGGAAGTCCACAGCCACAAAGTGCAGGGGAATCTCGTCCTCCACCCTTTCCAGAAGGAAGGGCTCATCAGACTCCACCTCTATGGACACCTGCAGGGTCTCATTGACATCCACCAGTTCCGGACCGGAAACCTCCTTCGTAACCGTGAGAGCCCAGACCTGTGACAGCAACAGTAGCAGCAGGAGTCTCTTCACGGAAAGAACTGTCAGAAGGAGGATTTATGGTTTTCCCGAGTGCAGTCAGACTGCGGATTTGAAAGCAGAAACAAACTCCTTGCTGGAATAACTGAGTACATCCATCAAGTAAGAGTAGGAGGTATCATCGGAGACTCTGGCAAGCTCTAACGCACGCTGTCCAACCTGATCAAGCACCTCCAGTGGGTTCAACCCTGAACGATATGATTCTCTTATTAAATCATCGGCATACGTTAAGAACATTTGGGAGGTCTTCCCGGAGAATTTGGCGAGCTCTAGTCCGTATTCGCCGACTTCCTTGAGGACAGCTAGGGAGTCCATGCCTGCGTCCTTTGATTTTTCGATTATGTTCGGGGAGTAAATGGAGAACTTCCTGGAAATTCCTCCGGAGAATTTGGCGAGCTCTAGTCCGTATTCGCCGACTTCCTTGAGGGCAGCTAGGGGGTCCATGCCTGCAGCTCCTGATTTTTCGATTATATGCCGGGAGAAGGTTGAAAACTCCCTAGAAACTTCTCCGGAGAATCTGGCGAGTTTAAGGGCGTATTCGCCGACCATCTCGAGGGCAGCTAGGGGGTCTATGCCTGCGTCCTTTGATTCTTCAATTATGTCCGGGGAAAAGGTGGAGAACGTCCCCGAAGCTGCTCTGGAGATCTTGGCGAGTTCCAGTGCGTATCTGCCGACTGTTTCGAGAGTAGTCAAAGGGTTTATATCGGCATCCTTGGATTCTTTAATTATGTGTGGGGAGAAAGTGGAGAACTCCCCGGAGGCATCTACGGAGAATTTGGCGAGCTTTAGTGCATATTCGCCGACTTTCTCGAGGGAACTCATAGGATCGATACGGGCACGCCTTGATTTTTCAATTATGTGGTGGGAATAGTTGGAGAACTGCCGGGAAACTTCTCCGGAAAATTCTGCGAGCTTTAGTGCGTATTTGCCGACTTTATCGAGGACAGCTAGGGGGTTTATGCCTGCAGCTCCTGATCTTTCGATTATGTCTTGGGAGTAATCGAGGAATGCCCCCGAAGCTGCTCTGGAGATCTTGGCGAGCTTTTGTGTGTATTTGCCAACCTTATCGAGGACAGCTAGGGAGTCTATACCGGCATCCTTTGATTTTTCGATTATGTTCGGGGAGTAAATGGAGAACTTCCTGGAAATTCCTCCGGAGAATTTGGCGAGCTCTAGTCCGTATTCGCCGACTTCCTTGAGGGCAGCTAGGGGGTCCATGCCTGCAGCTCCTGATTTTTCGATTATATGCCGGGAGAAGGTTGAAAACTCCCTAGAAACTTCTCCGGAGAATCTGGCGAGTTTAAGGGCGTATTCGCCGACCATCTCGAGGGCAGCTAGGGGGTCTATGCCTGCGTCCTTTGATTCTTCAATTATGTCCGGGGAAAAGGTGGAGAACGTCCCCGAAGCTGCTCTGGAGATCTTGGCGAGTTCCAGTGCGTATCTGCCGACTGTTTCGAGAGTAGTCAAAGGGTTTATATCGGCATCCTTGGATTCTTTAATTATGTGTGGGGAGAAAGTGGAGAACTCCCCGGAGGCATCTACGGAGAATTTGGCGAGCTTTAGTGCATATTCGCCGACTTTCTCGAGGGAACTCATAGGATCGATACGGGCACGCCTTGATTTTTCAATTATGTGGTGGGAATAGTTGGAGAACTGCCGGGAAACTTCTCCGGAAAATTCTGCGAGCTTTAGTGCGTATTTGCCGACTTTATCGAGGACAGCTAGGGGGTTTATGCCTGCAGCTCCTGATCTTTCGATTATGTCTTGGGAGTAATCGAGGAATGCCCCCGAAGCTGCTCTGGAGATCTTGGCGAGCTTTTGTGTGTATTCGCCG
>CAYVAH010000042.1:0-4845 GCA_964449215.1 Candidatus Undinarchaeota archaeon
AGGCTCAAAATCAAGGAGACCTACACCGTGGAAAAATCACTCTCATTTTTCATGAACTCCTTTTTCATGGGGCTGGTGTTCCTCGTGATAATCCTCTCCGTGGCCTTCCCCGCATATTACATCCTCCTGAACAGCGGGGGTTACCAGGTTTCCACACTCCTCGGCGTGCAGAACCCGCTGATTGAGGGGTTCCTCCAGGAGACAGGAGCATCAATAGAGGCAACAAAGAACTTTCTGCTATCCCTCGCGATGGCACTCTCTCCCGTGGATTTCCAGACCCTCACCATAGACTTCGGCGCCTTCGGAATCCTTGCAACAATCATCTGGACAGGGGTGCTGGGGTTGAGCGCCGAGGGGGTGCCGACAACACATATACTCGCCACTGAAGCGTTCCTCGCGGTATTTTTCATACTGACCACGGGACTTGTAAGGGAGGGAACAATAACATTCAGAAAACTCGAAAAAATAGGCGAGGAGGGGTGGGTGCTCCAGCTCATACGCAAGCTAAAACTGAAGAAAGAAAAGGAGAAGGCGGAGGGGTTGCAAGATGAGCAATGACAGCACGGCAGAGACCATGCAGACAGTGAAGGCCCTCAGCCTCGCGGACATGTGGAGGCTTTTCATAGACTCAATTGCCCACTACAAGGAGCTGCTTGAAGAATTCCAGGACAAGCTCAGCAAGGCCGCCGACGCCAGCGGCAGCGAGCAGGAAAGACTCAAGAGGGAGGCTGCCGAAATTGAAAAAAAACTCAGAGCCGTCCACGAGTCAAACCGCTCCGCCCTGAGGGATACCGCCATATTCCTCATTCAGGACTACATAATTTTCACCAGGGAATATCTCCTTTTCTTCCTGATGACATTTGGGATGCTGACCATCATAACCGCCCTGGGGACCGTAATAGAACCGCTGGGAGCCCTGTTCTCCATGATTCCCCCGTGGCTCGTAACCTTTGTCGGCTTGATGCTGCTGAGCATGTGGTTCTGGAGGAGCATGCAGATACTCGGCCGCAGGCTCTACCCCTTTGTCGTGTCCTTTCTCCCGGGAGTGCTACAATACATCTACTACCTGCTCTTCATCCCGGAAGAGGTCTCTCTCACAGGGTTCGCCGCTGTCTTCTGGAGCGCCCTGACCGTGATAGCCATCTCCGCGGGGATAAGCATGGGGGCAGGCATAGAAACGCTTATTCTGGTGGGGGCGGTGATGCTCCTCACCTTCATGTTCCTGTTCATGCCCTTCCTGAAAAACATCCCGCATTCCCTAGGAACCGCCCTGACACTCATGGTTGTGACGAGAGCCCTGGAAACCGTGCTTGAAAACAGCCTCCACATAAGCTTGCTGGAACTGAACCTCACACAGTCCCTCGTGCTGATAACCACCCTCCTGCTCTTCGTGATGTGGTTTGACCTCATGGTCCACCTGATGGTCTCCGCTTCACTGATAGTCTCGTGGGGAATAGCAAAGCTGGGGGACATAATGCCCACAATAGGCCCGAGCATACCTGAGGAAGTCGTAAAGGAAGTTAAGGAGCAGGAGAAAGAGGAAATACTGGAGATGACTGGCAAGACTCTTAAGGAGCTCATAAAGAAGTTGGAGTCTGGAGAGCTGGGTAAAAACTTCTTCAAGGTCGTCGGGGAAACAGAAGCCACAATCATCAGCGCAGATGGGAACACAAAAATAACGGTTGACAAGAACCACGAGCTCCTGAACAAGCTCAAGGAAGCCGACACCGTCGTCAGGGAGGTCGAGACCAAAGCCAAGGACAAGAACAAAAAGCTGCTCACAGTTGTCAGCAGGGGAGATGAGCACTGGGTTTATGACAAGGACGGCGAGCCTATCGGGGAAGCTCCAATCAAGGGACCCTTCCAGAAACTGGGGGCGAAACTCGCCGAGCTCACCAAGGACAAGGGCATTGGAAAGCTCAAGAGCCCCCGGGTTGTAAGGGCTTTCTCAATAAATGAAAATACCGGTGAGGTGGAGGGTCTGGACGAGACGAGCTTCACCAAGTACAGTAAGGCGCTTAAAGGAACCTTTGGTAAAGCGTTGAAAGCGCAGGGAACAGGCAACAACTGGAGGGTCAGCTTTGACAGGAATGAACATAGAAAGCGGCTGGAGGAAAGGGGGAGGACCTCACTCACCAGTCCGTGGTCCTCTTCCGTGAACCTTATGTATCCATATCGTGATGTCTCTTATCTGCTTCCAACCGAGGATGGTTCCCACCTTTTGATCAATGGTTTGGGGGATGAAAAGTTTCAGGTAGGAGGTATGGATGTCGAAGCGGAAAATATGAATGGCGAACAGTTTGTGGGCTTCCTCAACAGTATGAAGGATGCTGACGAGGAAACAGCCAAGAAGCTCTTGAGTGGAGAGCTGAAGAAATTCAAAGGCATGGACGTTCATCAGGTAAGCAGGAAAAAGTGGTGGGGAGGAACCGAGAGGAAGGTGGTGTTCAGGAAGGGTAACCATAAAGTTGTTGTGAATCAAAAAGACTTCAAAAAGCTGGTGGACAAAGCGAAAAGGCTGGAGCTGGGCCCCAACTCTAGGGTCATAAGGATGGATCTCTTACCCCGGAGGGCGTTCAGCGCAATCAGAGAAGCCGCCGCGAGAAAACCGGTCACACTTCAAATTGATGACAACCGATACGCCACCATCCACAAAGAAGGGGACAGGTTCGTGGCCAGGTCCCCGGACCTTGGCGAACTGCATGGGGAGAGCATATCCGCTCTCACTGCAAGGATGCTCAACAAATGGGGTGCAAAAAGGTTGAAGCTCTTAACGGGAGGCCCAAAGCCCGTGGTTGAAAACGCGTTCTCCAAGGATGCCATGAAGACCCTGAGATCCGTGATGGGGTCAACCACCCGTGAAGTAAACGATAACCTCATAAGAGATTTAACTGAAAAGGATAACCAAGAGCTAAGAAAAATTATAGCAAACACTCTAAAACTCAACGAAAACGACCCCCGCGTGGTGGAAGAAGCCAAGGGACTTGCCGAGCTGCTGAAAAAAGCAAAGGGTGGAAAATTCGAAAGCACCATCCTGGGAAACGATTCTGTGGTCAGGTCATTACTGGACAAAGATGGGAATGAAATTTACAGAACCATCCACAACAAGGACAGGGGCATTTACACCCGGGAAATCAAAGGAGTAGGAAGCAGGGCATTCTTCTCAGCAGGTGGTCAGGTTATAACAGCCCAAGGAGCTTCTATGGACGAGGCAATGGACAACCTGAGACGGGAGGCTGAGAAGGTCGGGCAGACCACCAACATTTCCGGAGAAATAAAGGAGTTAGACAGCTGGACAGGGAAGATGAGAAAATATGTGCTGAAAACACCTGCAGGTCTTAAACTCCTGACAGTAACGCATCCATCAAAGGCGGGGGACATTGACAGTAAACTGAACAACATCGCACAGACCATAAACAATACCAGCTCCACCAAGATAACTTTGCCCACAGGTCAGGTTGTCACCGTAAGAAATGCCGGTGGTGGGAAGTTTCTGATTTACGACTCTCATGATAGATTGCTGCACTCGGAAGCCCTGGACAGGGACGGAGCGCTGGGAATGATTGAAGGAATGATGAACCGGTGGGTCGTGAAGAAGGACTCCCAAGAATCCGATAAAATAATGGAAAGTATCCAAAAGATGAGGGCCATCTCCAACAAAACGAAGATGCCGGGGCTTATGCACATGAGTGATGAGTATGGGAGACCCATTGGGTGGCTCGAAACGATGAACAACAAAATGTTCTTCAACCCGACGGGCATGGCAGAGGACTGGACAGAAATAGAGCCCGAAGAACTGTCGGATCTCCTGCTTTCAAGAGAAAGGATGCAGGCAACACTAAGAAGATTGCGGGAAAGAATCAGCAGGGAGGCTAGCCGGAGAAGAGCTCAATATGGGGAGTTGTTAAAGGCTGTCAAGAAGCAGCAACCTTCAGCAGGAGGTCCCCCTTCAGCTCCCGGTTCCCCACCAACTCCCCCACCTCCTACGGGTCAGGGTCCCGGTCCCCCACCAACTCCCCCCAGTTCAGGGAGCGGCTCCACACCCTCCACGAGTCAGACACAAACACAGGGGCAACAGACCCCACCCCCGGGACAGCCTCCCTCCGGACCTCCTCCGACCCAGACCCAGGGACAGCTCCCGGGACAACAGCCAACCTCGACCCGGCCTGGGCAACAGCCATCAGCTGCGCAGGCGTGGTCACAGCTACACCAGCAGACCAAAAAAGAAACGCTTGAAAAACTCCAAGAAGGAATCCGTAACATTAACACCAAAGAAGACGCGGAAAAATTCGTGGAAGGGCTCAAAAAATTCCCGGGACTGTCAGAAAAGGATAAGGAGAAATGGGAAGACCTTGCGTGGGGGAAGGCAAAGCTAACAAGGAAGGAAGAGCAAACCGAGGAGGAGCGCGAGCAACGGCCACCGGAGAGCCCTGCGCAGGCGTGGTCACAGATACGCCGGGGAGGGGCTACGGGAAAAGAACAGGCACCCGAGCAGCCAGCCCCACCTCCTGAACCTCCCTCCGAGAAAGCCGCACCGGAAGAAGCTGAGAAAAAGAAAGAAGAACCAGAACGCAAGAAACCAGAGAAGAAGAAAAAAACAAAAACGAAGAAGAAGGTAGTCATCATCGAGAGGAAAGAGCCCGAAGAGGAGGGGCGGAAAAAACCCAAAGAAAAACCCCCGGAGGAGAAGGAGGAGCCTGAAAAAACCGGGGAAAGCACCGGAGGAGGGACGAAAGCCCCACCAGAGGAAGGGTATGGAGGGGAGGAGACCTATCCGGAGGATACCCCGGAAGAGGAAGAACACGAAGCCAGAACAGAGACTCAGGCCTTTTCCGGACTGGAATA
>CAYVAH010000043.1:0-4135 GCA_964449215.1 Candidatus Undinarchaeota archaeon
CCTCACGGAGCACGCAGGACCCCAGGACTTACCCGTCCCAATATTAGCTAACAATCGTTTGTTAAAAATTTTTCGATTTGATAAAAAATGAAAAACTAACAGTTGCCCAGATCAACGTGAAAGTTGAGAAAGAAGTTAAAAAAGCGAGGGATTTTTGTCAATGAAGGGGGGATAATGTGTGCAAAAAAGGTCAGAACAACCTGACCTTCCCCGCCACTATGTCATCCGTTATCTGGGGGAGCTTGGCAATCTCGTCCTTCACTGAGGCCTCTATACCCGTGGCATCCGTGCGAACCAGAACCAAAGGCGGGTCCACTATTGGCTTGCCTATCCGGCTCTGTATTATCACCTCGGCGGGCTTGCCGGTCTCCGCGTAGAGCCGCTCCGCCACCCTTTGCGCAAGAACGTTGTAGAGCTTTCCCACATGTGAAACGGGATTCTTGCCGCAGGCCGCCTCGAGGCTCATGGGCCTTGCCGGTGTGATGAGGCCGTTCACGCGGTTGCCCCTGCCCGTTGCCCCATCATCCCCCTGCTCGGCACTCGTCCCGATAACCGTGAGGTACAGGGATTCCTCCTTGCTGTAGTCATCCAGGGTGTTTATCTCCACCCTCGCACCGGAGTTGAACCTCTCCTTGATGGCCTCGAGTATGGCTTCCTTCCGCTCCCTGTATTCCTTCACCCCGCGGAGGTATTTACCAACAAAGGCTATGGCAACTGTCACATCCAGCAGCCCCCCATTCCGGTGGCTCATGACCTTTATGTCCTGCCCGACTTCAGGCCATTCCCCCGAAAAGGATTTCGCGGTCAGGAAGTCAGCTATGTCCAGGGTGAGCTGCTCCGTTTCGCTCAACGGGGAGAATCCCACACCGACACTCGTATCGTTCGCCACAACCTTATCGACAGTGCCAACAAGCTCCGCCGCACCCTCACCTATCATCGGGTCTATTATGAAGTGCTCGTCCTTTGCCAGGGGGAGAACCTCACGCAGATAGTCCCGCGCTGCCTTTATCGCTATGGTCTCCACAGGCACCGAGTAATGAGCCCGCCCCGCAATAATCACGCGTATGGGTTTCACCACCTCCCCACCACCCCAGGCAGGGTTGCTCCGACCGGCAACTATCCCAACCTTATCAACATTATGATGGTGTATGACCCCGTATTTTTTCAGGTAGGCCTTGCTAAGGGCACGGGAAACCGCCTCAGCAATTCCATCGGCAAGGCTGTCCGGGTGTCCAACAGCCTTCCTTTCAACAACTTCCGCCTCCATGTATTTCGGGTATGGTGTGGTTATTATCTCCATGTCCGGACTGGCAGGGGACACTTTAAAACATTGAGATTCAAAACGTATTTAAATTATTCCTACTGTAATCACCGTGCTGCCGGAGCTGTCAACCATAAAACTGCGGAGAAAGCTCCTGGGACTGAGCCAGAGAAAACTGGCAGAGCTCTCAGGGGTCAGCCAGGGCGCAATAGCCAAAATAGAAGCCGGGAAGGTCAAGCCGGGTTACACCATCGCCAAGAGAATATTCGACGCCCTGGAGGAAATGGGCACCGGGGAGGAAAGGAAAGCGGGGGAAATCGCCAACAGAGTGGAAGCGGTGGAGCCGGGGGAAACTGTGGAGCGCGCACTGTCACTTATGATAAAAAAGGGATTTTCTCAGGTCCCCGTCATGGAAAACGGGAAACCAGTGGGAAGGATAACGGAGAAAATACTCCTCGACACACCTGATAAGGGAGCGACCTGCGAGGAAGTTATGGGCCCTCCTTTTGTGACAGTTCCCGAAAGCACACCCCTGAAAATCGTGAAGGAAATTCTGAAACTCGACGATGCAGTGCTGGTTTCAAGGCGGGGGCAGGTGGTGGGGATCACAACGAAGAGCGACCTGCTGAAGCGATAATTTTATAATTGTGGAGTGACTACACAAGGGTATGGTCTGGGAAGTCGCCCTCCCGCAGGCTCTGGAAAGGTTCAATGACGCGAGCGGCCACGGCGTCGAGGTTGATGGGGACCTCATGGACTCCCTCAAAGCCATGATTGAAAACGGGAAGGGAAAAGCCGTGGCGGAAGGCATATCCTGGGCGAAGCGGGAGTTCGGCACCAAGCAGCCGGGAGAGAAGTTTTACATCCTCACCGTGAAGAAAGACGGGAGGATATACAGTCTGCTGTTCAAGCTCTCAGAAAAAGAAAAAAGCAGGTTGATAGGGAATGAACCGAACCTGGCCAGGGAGCAGCTCCTTGAAGTTATCTACGATATCCTCTCCCGAAGGGCGGATGAGGTAAAGCTGGTAATTTAGGCCCGTGCTTGAATTTCTTCCAGAGCCTCGTGAACCTGGGAAGGAGGTCGTGCCCGTAAAGGTCATTTTCAAGGTCCCAGCTAAGCACCCTCGGTGCCCCGCAGTCCACATCCTCCGAAGGCAACAACCAGGTCTCATTCCAGCCCTCCGGGAACTCCCCGGACAGGTGAAGATCCCCCTCGTCGTTGACCTCACCCGAGGCTATGCACACCAGCGACTCCTCCGTGGTCGTTATGTAAGGGTGTTCCACTCCAAAGCTACCGGACTCCTCCGCACCCACGGAATAAGAACTGACCGCTCCGGACTTGTAGAGCTTGACCCAGTCAATCCTCGTCTGTGCCCGATCACCGTAGAGATAGCCGATGAACCAGGTAGCCCAGCCACCAAAATAGCCCACCGCCCCGACATGCGTGTGGTTCACCACGGAAGCACCATCCACGTAATAGCGAACAGCTCCCGGCTGGAACTCAATCCGGAAGTCCTGGAAGGCATCCGTGTTGCTAACCTGAGTTTCTTCGCACCCACCATTGCATGACTCCACATACCTTCGGTAAGGAAGACCGTGGCTTCCCCAGTCTTCCTGGCGGATTACGGCCGTTTTCGCGGAGTCATTGGCCTGAGCAGACGCAAAGAGACCCAGCCAGTGCTTCGCGGCATTCGGCTCGGAGCTGCCCGGTCCCCCAGGCAGGCTCGCACGGAACTCCGCCGTTATCCCGGGCTGGTAGCCGTTAACAGCCCTGAAACCGCATTCGGTCGCACTATACCGGGAAGCCCATTTGTGGTTGTCCATGTAAAGGTAACCATCCTGCTCATATATCTCGCACATCGAGTTGGCGTTGGACTCCTCATATTCGGTCCACTGTGACCCGATTTGCCCGTCATCGAAGTCATCGTGGAGAAGATAAACATCACTCGCATTCCACAGGTCGAAACTCACACCGGAACCGTAAAGCAGGAAAACCTGCCCGGAACCCTGTGAAACATCCGCAGCAACGACAACCTTCGCGGAATCCGAACCGCATCCCTCCACAATCCTGGGCAGCAGGTCACCACCCTCTGACAGGACCACCAAATCGGAGCAGTCGCTATTGAGCTTGCCATCAGCAATCAGCGACGCAGTGTCAAGTGGAATCTGGAGGGTGTAATCCTCCTCGTCGCGACTGGACTCAAAGCTCACAGCCCTCCGGTAGGGGAACACCACAACGTTGCTCTCAGAGGAGCCGTTGTATCTTATAAGCGTGTATTCCCTGCCAGGGTCCAGTCTGTGGGCGTTGAAAACAAACCTTCCCCGGACTATCGTCATTTTTCCCCACGGGTCACCCCGCGACATGTCCCAGAACGACTTGTTCTTCTCATAAAAGAACAGGTGCTTCACAGACCTGAACTCCTCCAGCCCACGACATGCAGAAACAGTCGAAACTACCAGGAACAGCACAAGTGCCGTTGCTATAAGGGTCTCCTTGCCCATAAGAGTTTCCCGGGTCGGAAGTATAAATGGTTTTGCAACCCGTGGATTGCAAAACTCCTCCGGGATAAATTTCAAAAAGGACAAGCTCCAGGTAGTTAAAGATGGCCCGGATGGTGTAGTCTGGTTAGCATGGGGGACTGTGGATCCCCTAGGGCGGGTTCAAATCCCGCTCCGGGCCCCTCAACCCTTGCATTGACGTTTTAGTCAAGTTTTTGCAGCGAGTCCCGAAGGGCGAGCGTCGTAAAAACTTGTGGGTTCAAATCCCGCTCCGGGCCCTCAACCCAACCCTTTGCTTCCAACCATTTCGCTTCCTCGGCTTCCTTCGCTTCGCAAAGGCAAACACCTTCGGCTCGCCTCGTCGCGAAATCGTTG
>CAYVAH010000044.1:0-3737 GCA_964449215.1 Candidatus Undinarchaeota archaeon
AGCGTAACAAAAGGTTGCGCCGGCCGGGATTTGAACCCGGGTCAGTGGCGTGGCAGGCCACTGTCCTACCAGGCTAGACTACCGGCGCGTCAACAACCCTACAGAGCTTCAACTTTAAAGCTTTTCCAGCGAAGCGCTGTTAATTTAAACCCCGCGACCCATATTTATGTGGTAACACTCTCGGAACTCGCCAAGAAGAAGCACCAAAAGACCGGTAAGGTGCAGAAGGCCATAGAGAGGATGCGCGAGAGGGGGAGTCCAAACCTGCAATACCTTCTGGACGAGAAGGAAAAGTGGGAGAAAGACCTAAATTTCAGTAACAAAGAGCTCGGGACCGTGGTCGAGATTGTGGAATTCGTTGATTATCTGAGCCCGGAGGTGGCGCGGACCCTGATAGAAAAAAACAGTAAAATTCTGAAGCTTTACAGGGGGAAGATCGACGAATATGAGAGGGCTGTATGCAAAATAGGGTGCGAGGCTTCAATAAACAAGACAACAGCCATGGAGATGGTGGAGGAACTCGCAGAAGAACAGGCATACCAGGAACTGGACAGGGGGGAGTATGAAGGTGACCACGAGCGGTTGATACTCTGACCAGGTTTATAAACACCCCCGCAACGGGCTTGCATGTCCGAGGTTGCCAAGCTCAGAAAGGAATACGAAAAACTCGCCAAGGAATACCCCCTCCCGGAGTTTGAGGAGTTCACACTGGTGTTCGGGTTCCCGAAGGAGGAGGACTTCAAGAGTGTCCTTTCACTTTTCCGGGCCGTGAAAAAGACACCGTTCAATGTGGCAAACTGGATAATGAACATCTTATCCCCTGTGGATACCATAACATCTCACGACAGCCACCTGATAAGAGAACTCAGGGATGAACTCCTCTCAGCGATGAAAAAATGCGTGGTAGTTGACAAGCGCCTTTCCATCCATTCCTTCGAAGCATCTCAGAGCAAGGACCCCGAAAAGGTCATGGCTGAAGCCCTGTCCGAAGCCGTGTCAGAACTGAAGGGGGTGGCGGGCTTCCTCGAAACTGTTCTCAAGAAAACTGCTGAAGGCTGGGAAAAGGAAGAAAACGACAGCGGCTCCACATATCACTGGTAGCTACAGGAGCTTCAACCTCTCAGTGGGCTTGAGCTTCTCTTCATCATCCGGCCCAAGACCCAGCGCCGTGACCGTCCCGGGCTCGACCTGGGTGTGCCCCGCATCCCGGACGAGGAAGCTGACAACCCCCTCGGAGTCCGCCCATCTCTTGAACTTCATCAGCTCCTCCAGGGTTGCCCTCAAAACAATCTTCTTTCCCCCTTCCCTCTCCCACTCCGCCACCTTACTGGGATGGAGCCTCTTCGCCTTCCTGTAGGCCCCAAGGCTGGCATGGGCAACCTGTGCCCCTATCTTCCCCTTTCCCATTCCAAGGTCCCCACGAACCAGTATTACCTGCTTCACCATTTCAACAAGTTCCCCCTTATCACCACCCGATCCCCCCTGTCCTCCACCACAGTATCGGCCCGGAATGACTCAAACACAACACCCACGGGCTTCCCGCACTTAACAACCTTGCACCTCTGCATGCCTGGGAGAGTAGCGCATATATAGGCTTCGTCGATACCCGAACATCCAAAGAACCCGGGGGTAATCACCCGGGAAGCAGAGTCGTAGTTGAAACCAACAAGGTTCGCTATCAGGGAAGCATCCTGCCCTTCAAGATACGACACGGGCACGTATGGAATCCACGGCTCCGCATCCACCACGGGCAGACCAACATAGCAAAACTCCCCGGGAGTGCAGTCAATCACCATCCCGCAGTTCGCCACCTCCACGTCATAGCCTTCGGGGTAGTGGATGACATCCGTGCCGCAATTATCCTTCATCCACGAGGCCACGAGCTGCTGGACCTTGAAAGAAGCATCATTTATTTCCTCAACCGCCCTGTCCTCCTCCTCAAACCCATCGAGCAGCTCCAGGAAGGTCTGCTGTTCATCACAGACAGAATCCGAAAGGACAGCATCCCTCAGCTCATCAAGGGTCAGTTCTCCCAAACTCATGTTCACAGAAACTTCCAGCAGGGTCGAAAGATAATTCTCGCACCGGTCACCCTCACAGTGGCACTTGGAGACGTATTCGGTCGTTGCATAGCCAAAGACAGAAGGCTCTATGTTCGTGGGGTAGCCGAAGACGATAAGCCCCTCCGTTTCGAGATTATAGAT
The DNA here is from genome assembly GCA_964449215.1 of Candidatus Undinarchaeota archaeon. GTDB lineage: Archaea > SpSt-1190 > SpSt-1190 > SpSt-1190 > SpSt-1190 > CAYVAH01. Next base: position 2,205 of record CAYVAH010000044.1, read on the forward strand.
GTACCCGGCGGTCTCAGGATAGCCCTTCCCCCTGGAGATTCTGCCGAGATTCTCCTTCAGCTCAGCGGAAGCAACCGCAAACTCCCCAGAAATGTTGAAAGAGTCAGTGTAAATTTTCTTGACCTCATCACTGTCCGTTTTCACAAGATTCACCAAGTATGGGGTGTATTTTATCCCTATAAATGGGCCCTCCAGAATATCATAGAATTCCCCGTGGTTTGCGAGGTAATCAAGCCCGAGGTCGAATAGAGGAGCTGATAGGAGGAATGCCTCAATAGCAGGGTATATCCTCCTTTTTCTGAATCGCTTGGTCCCTTTCCTGTAGGCATTAATAACGGTCTTTTTCGGGAGTTTTTGGATGCTAACTAGGAGAGCATCGCGAGTTTCTGCAAGACCCTTCAGCTGTTTGAACGCCTTCCTGTCAGCAACACCAAGACCCAGAGCCTTTTTTAGTTTCCCAGCATCCTCGGCGAACCCGGAAGCCTTTTCAGCAGTATCATAGAGGTCCAAAAGGTCGCTTTTGACACCACGCAACCACTCTCCGGAATAGACCACGCTCTCACACAAGTTTGCCCCGGCAGTCCCGCAGTCCAGCTCCAGACCCTGACCCGAACTCGCCGCATCCTCCAGCTTCTTCTCCAGCTCCGCCAGGTTTTCCCTCGTCTCATCTAGGGAATTCTTCGCCTTCGACGACTGTGTGGCAACATCATCCGGAAGAACCTTGAAAGCATCATCAATTCCCTTTCTCAGGTCCGCCGCATCATCCAGAGACTTCCTGGCCTCCTTAACAACATCAAGGAGTCTATTGACGTCATTCGGATCGAGGGACAGCAGGCTCAGCTCCCCCTCCTGAATGAACTTCCCCAACTTCCTGAATTCCTCCACCAGATCATCAAAACTGCCCGCCACTTTTTCCACTTTGCCGGTGCTCTCCTCCAAAACCTTCCCGGCATTTTTCACCCCCTTGTACGCCTGATAAAACTGGAGAGCCGTGAATGCCCAGCTCGTCGCCTCCGCAGTGGCCCTTTCGGCACAGTTCATCACCAGCCAGCTCGCACCCGGAGGGGGCGGCGGGAGGACCTTGGAATCAAGTTTCCCATCGCAGACCAAAGCAATGTCAAGGGCCGCCGATTCCACAGCTGGCTGGAGAAACACACCGGGGTTCGAAACAATCGAAGCAAGCTTCCAGCCCACAAACATCATAATTATGCTCGAAACCGTAAGAGTTACAAATAAAGGCACATAATGGGTTGAAGTGGTGGTCACGAAAAACTATGGCATCTGTTATAAAAGTAGTTTAGCATTATTCTACTGGGCCTGTAGCCTAGCCAGGATAGGGCGGCAGCCTTCTAAGCTGTCGGTCGCGGGTTCGAATCCCGCCAGGCCCAAGCTTTTTGTAAAAAGCTTGACCAAAAACCGGGTGTCCGGAGGACACCCCATGTAGGAGGTATCGCCCACACGAACGGAGTTCGTGGGGCCCAGCGGAGCTTTGCTCCAATTGGGGAACCTTAGGTTCTGATAGGGTTCGAATCC
>CAYVAH010000045.1:0-1270 GCA_964449215.1 Candidatus Undinarchaeota archaeon
GACTCAAGATCTGATCCCTAGTGGGTACGCAGGTTCAAATCCTGCCCCCGGCACTAATCCCGTTGAAAGGTCTAGAACCAAGGCGCTAGAAATGAATATATTTGAGATAAAGAGGAAGTTAAGGGAATTGTCTCAACGATATTCGGAGGCTAAACCTTCAAAGGTGAAAGACGCGTATTGGATTTATGCAGAAAGAAAAAAGGGGAAATACCCCAAGTTGACTACCAAAGCAGGAAAATGGTTAATTTTCGTATCAATTCAAGAGGTTGATAAAGTTTGGGAAAAAATAAAGAGAGCAACGGAGGAGGGCCTTTTGGGGAGTTCTTCCAAAGTTTCAACTGCTAAACCAAATCCAAACGCGATTAGTCCTAACACTAAAGTCATTTGTGTTTACACTTACGACTGGACTGATGAAAACGACGTTATGCGAATCCGTGAAGAATTAAGGAAACTCGGAATAACCTGGAAAATACCCTACAAAGCAGATGAGGATACACTTGCGGGGAGATATATAAAAAGAGGAGACAAAAAAATAAGTAAATACTACTGCTAGGGAGTTTTCCTATCGATGGGTTCTAACTGATTCAACACTCTACATAGTGTTTTTCCCTAAAGGGTCTAACCAATTGGTCAATGCAGTGAACTTTTTTGGGTAGGCATAGCAAAAAGCTTGTAGGTTCAACTGAATCGTAATTTTAACTGTTTAAGGGGAGATATTAATGTAGCCCACCGCGAGAAATCGGTTGTCCATTCATGTTGCGACCGTTCTTTCCATACTTTAAATGCTTCTTCGCGGTGTCTATAGAATGTTTTTTTATCAACACCATTAACTTTCATAAAATGTTCAACTAGCTTGTCCATGTCGAGGAGGCCTTTTGAAGCTTGAATTTCGGCGAATCCAATGTGCTTGATCATATGACAATCATCACAAAGTGCTATGAAACCTTTTAGTTTTTGAACGTGCTTTTTATCATCATATTCCCAGATTTCATGGCAATTCAATCTTCCACCCGCACCACAAATAGCACATTTGTGATTTGCATCAGCATAGCATTGTTTTCTAATTTTGTCCCACTCTCTTTTTGAAATTCTTTTTCTTAAATTTGAATACCATGCCGTTTCAGGAACTAGCTCAATTTCAAGTTTCATATGTTGAAATATGCAAAAACAACTTAAAAAATTATGAGATTTGAATGTCTTCACAGCATCGTTTCTCAACTTGATTCGACTGTAAACCATATTAATCCTCCCAGAAAAGGATTAACATGCT
>CAYVAH010000045.1:1370-3426 GCA_964449215.1 Candidatus Undinarchaeota archaeon
GCCGGCTCCCTGCTCTCGGCGGTGCTTATCCCTGTAAAGCTCACCGGCAAGCTTATGCGCTTCTTTTTCGGGTTGTTCAAGAAATAATTACTACTCTAAAATGCAAAATACTTATAATTGGGCCATTCACAAATGCACATGGTAAAATCCTACCTTGCCGGAAGGGCGATAGTTCATTTTCCCTATCGTAGCAAGACCACTGGGAAGACCTACAACTCTGTGATTCTGGTGCTGGACTCCGGGACAGGAAAATACAGTCTTCCCGGGGGAAAACTTGACTGGAGCAAGGGTGATGGCAATACTCTGGATACAGCCCTCCGGGAGCTGGAGGAGGAACTGGGTCTTATCGGCGACAGGGGTAGTGCGAGGTGGGTGTACACATTCCACGGCAATGTTGTGACACATGATGTCTATGTGGTGAAGGCCTCCGGCACTCTCTATGTGGACCCAGCAGAGGTTTCAGGAATAGGGTTTTTCAACGCGGGGAGGCACAACCAGATACCCGACCGCCTTCTGGAGCGACATGTCAAGGAGTTGGTTTCCTACTTCAGAAATTACCGGGTGCCCATATACACATCTCCCGTATCAAAAATAAAGATTCCTGGCTACTACTTCATAGGCAACAGGGATCCGAGAATTGTTGACTGGGATACTCAACGAAAGAGCTGGTAATATTTTAAGTGTCCCTTGCTCAGGGTAAGGTGTACAGGCTGATACCCCACACTTCGGACCTCGAGGTTTTGGTCGAGGCGGAGAGCTTCGAGGAGCTCGTGAAGGAGAGTGTTGTGGCGGTGACCGAAGCCGTTGCCGGGAATGTGCAGGGTGACGAGAAGCGGAGCTTTTCAGTGGATGGCGACCATGAAGAAATGCTGATGAAGGTCTTGGAGGAGGTTGTTTACCTGCAAAGCGCCGAACAGTTCTATGTCCGGGAGGCACGGGTCAGGGGAAACGGCAGGCTTGAAGTGGAGCTGATTGGTGGTAGGGCCAATGCGCGGGACGAGATAAAGGCCGTGACCTGGCACGAGTTCTGGGTCAAACCGGGATGGAAGGCGCATTTTATCTGTGACTTGTGAGGTGTGGAAATGGTGACGGTCTCTGCGCCCGGCAATCTTTTCCTCTCCGAGGAGCACGTCTGCGTTTACACCAGGACGGCATTTGTTGCCGCTCCCGACCTGCGGACAAGCGTCACTGTGGAGCCTGCAGAAGGTGGTGTAACGGTGGTCTCCACCTCACTGGGGAAAGCCGCCAAACTCCCCCTGCCCCTTACCGGCTTCTCCGGTGTCAGCAGGGCGCTGGTTCCATCCTTCATGCTCGTGGAAAAGGTCGCCCGCGACTTTGACCTTGAACTTTCTCCCCTGAAGCTCACAATTGATTCGCAGATACCCGTCGGCAGCGGCCTTTCTTCGTCCACAGCCCTGCTTGTGGCAGGTTATTTTGCGGTTGCTGAGTTTCTTGGGGCGGAGCCGTGGCGCCTGACTGCGGAGGAGGTCTATGAGCGGATCCTTCCCCTGCAGGAGCATATTCACGGAAAGGCGAGTGGCATGGAGATATTCAGCTCCCATCTCGGGGGTTTCAACCTTCTCAGGGGCGGCGAGCTGGTGAGCCATTATCCGTCCGGGGAAGTCGCTTGTGTGGTGGGGGACACCGGTGTGGGTCGAAGCACCAAGGAGGTGGTGGCTATGGTCGCGGACTGGAAAGAAAAGCACCCGGAAGAAGCGGAGGAGCTTTTTTCACGGATAAGCAGAATAACTGTTGAGCAGGAGGGGGCTGTGGACAGAGGGGACTGGCAGGCCGTGGGGGAGCTGATGACTGAGAACCACCGGCTTTTGAGGCGGCTCGGACCACGCTCCCGGGGGAGGATCGGTGTTTCCCACCCGGTGCTGGACCACATGGTGGAGGCTGCCCTGAGGGCGGGTGCCTACGGGGCGAAGCTCAGCGGTGCCGGCTGGGGCGGTGTCATGTTTGCCATCTGCCCGCCGGGGCGGGAAAGGGCGGTTGCACTGGCGGTTTCAAGGTTTGGCAGGGTTTACCCCACGAAGCTCGGTGCGGAGGGTGT
>CAYVAH010000046.1:0-2515 GCA_964449215.1 Candidatus Undinarchaeota archaeon
TGCCACGCCACTGACCCGGGTTCAAATCCCGGCCGGCGCAACCTTTTGTTACGCTGCGCCTTCGGCTTGCTACAAAAGGTTGACCAAAATCAGAATGGGGTTTAGAAAGGGGCGGAGCCCCTTCTCTGGGTCAAATCCCGCCGGCTGCAACCCTTTGCTTCGTCGCCCTTCGGGCTCCAAGCGACTTACGTCGCTGGCCTCTCGAACTCCGTTCGAACGGCCTTGCAAAGTGTTGACGGAACGAGCTTCGTTCGAACGGCCTTGCAAAGCGTTGATGCCAACCGATGCCCGGTTGATCCGCTAGGTTGTGTTCACTTGCTGTGGTTGTAGAGCTCCTTGCTTGGCATCTTCAGCACTTCATATTCTACGAAGTCCTCCCAGCCATCATATCCGAGCTCCTTCAACTTTTCAAGTCCAGTTTCTATGAGTTTCTCGGTTGTCCCTTTCTCGATTCCCCCCGTTTTTTCAGCGTATGCTATCCGGGAGAACTGTTTTGAGAATCGGATATAATTTTCCAGGCTCCCACAGTATCCCAGCCACTCCTCGGCTTTCTTTGCGAAGGCAACCCCTGCAGGACCAACCTCCTGTGCCACCGTGAGGGTTTCCCTGATAACGTGGTAGCGTTCCTCCCCCTTGAGGTCCAGGCCGGTTGCGACTTCTGCCGCCGGTTTGTAAACCTTTTCCAGCTCCGGCAGCCATCTGTCAGGGTCCACAGGTATCACCCATAAGCATTTTCTTCGCTTCCAGGTATTTTGCGGTGTAGGGCGGGTACCACCTGTTCTCGCATATGTCCTTTATGGGAACCCCGAGCTTTTCGAAGTAGCTCCCCTCTCTGGTATGCAGGTACCCGACAAATAGCACGCCCTCCCCGGCAGCTTCCGCCATTTCCATTTCCCTGCGGAGGTCTTCCCTCGCGGCGTTGAGGATGTCTTCATATCGGTTGTTGTGCAGAGCCCTGTAATGGAACTGTGAGGATGCTGTGCCACCATGGTCAACGGCCACGGCTTCCAGCCCGGTGCCCCTCAGCTTTGCCACCAGGTGGATGCTGCACAACCTTCCAGGGACATAGCCTATAAACTTCCGGTCTGCACTCCTGATGAATCTCCTGACATCCCCGCTACCCAAAAGCTCGTCCACCTCCTCCTGAAGTCTCCTGTCAATTTCCAGATAAACCCGGAAGCCCCGTTCCCTTGCCCTTTTCCACCCTCCCATCCCACTTACCCGGCCTGCCAGGTAGTTGAACGCCCTTTCCGTGCAGCACCTTTCATCATGACAGATTCCCACTATTTCCAGCACACCTGTCCGAGCTTCCGCCGTTTATATTTATTTGTTACCCGAGAGTTAAATATATAAACGGATTATACCATTACTACTTCATGGTGGTGAAGTTGGAAGGTCGCGATATGAATGTCGGGGATAGGATTTCAAATGAAGAGATAATCAAGTATATGCAGGAGACTCTCCCCAAGAAGGAATTTGAGAGGTGGGTTGAAAAATTCCTTGATAGGGTTTTCAAGAAGGGGAAGATGACTCCTATGAGTTACCTGAAGTTTTTGATGGGGCAGGAGCCGTACGGGGCGGAGCCCTCTATGGAGCTTGTTAAAAAGCTGTCCGAAGAAAATTGGAGAATTAAAGAGATCAGGCAGGAAAATAAGGGTCTCTTGAAATATTTACCTCACTACGATATCCAGATTGATGAGGTCAGTGAGGAATCGGATTCCCAATTTAGTGGGTACCTCGCTTCCTGTTTCCTGAACAGGTACGGGGCGTCTGCAGTGCCTTCATTGAAGAAGCTTTTGCCTGAGAATTCCATGGTCTTTGACAAAGACGGGTTTTTAGTATGGAGCAATTACCAGGGAAAGGTTGGTTTCGATGTCCTTGGGGCGATTTCAGCATCAATGCCGAAATGCGACAAAGCATCAATATCTACAAAGAACTACGCTTTTAGGGTTTTGAACTCGGGCGATTATCGCCTTGTGACAGTGGGAGGGGTGGAGTCTGCCGGTGTTGCTGCGGCTTCGGAGGTCTGCGTGCGCGAAGACGGGTATGCCAACCTGGTTAAAAGATATTTGGGCGATGATACTGAGGTGGTGATCGAGACAAATGGGGGGACCTACAAGCTGGAGCCTATTCCGGGCGGAGGATCTGACCCAACGCTTCCGGAAGGAGTTAAGGTCATAACCCACTACAATGATGGCAGCACGGAACAAAACAACAAACAGGACAATTACAACAAAATCAACCTAAATGCCCTCGATGACATCAAACCCTGTTGATGTCACCCAACCTTCTATTTTTTTAAACTCCGTGGGTATACCACAAATATGGGAATTCTTGGAAGACTTGTTGGTGCGGCAGTTGGTAAGGCAATAGAGAAGGCATACAAGTTTGGGAAGCTGAATGGGTTGACCGACCCGCTCCCAGTAAAATACACTGACGCTGAGGGAGACCACTACGTCAGCATTGTGCTTGCGGACGAAAAAAAGCTTGGGAAGGGACCCACAATGATTGTGGC
>CAYVAH010000047.1:0-2421 GCA_964449215.1 Candidatus Undinarchaeota archaeon
AGAAAAAGGGGAGAAGGAAGCAAGGCTCTCGGACTTCGTGCGGGTTTAAGCATAAATAATTACGGGGGTAACTGAAATCATGGTTGGTCAGCTCATCGTTTTTTACAGGGGGAGGGAACCCGAGCATTTTCTTAAGGGTGTTTTTGAGTTCCCGCATGTGCTTCCCGTGGTGGCCCAGCGATCGGAGGAACTCAAGGAACTCGCCGACCGGAAGAGCCGCAGCATACTTTTCATGGGCCCCGATGAAGCCAAGATGTTTTTCAATCCCGACTTTGTTTTTCACTACTCCCACTCCGGGGGCACCCCTGAAGACATTGCTGTCAAGCTCAAGCAGGACTTCACGGTGATGCTTTTCTTTGGGAAAAAGCTTGGCAGCCCGGTTGCCCTCGGCAGGAACATAGACGCCGCCACAGCAGCACCCCTCATGATATACGAGATTTTCAAGCTCTTGAGAGGCTTTTGATTCTCTGCGCGGCTTCCACGAGGCTCACAAGGAGCTTCCTGTCCGTCTCCCGATCAACAACGGTGACCTTCCCCGCGGACCTTTCCTTCTTCCCAACTATCACCAGAAATCTCACCCCGAGCTTCTTGGCTTCCTCCGCCTGCTTCTTCCAGTTCCTTCCCAGAAGGTCGGTCCGGGTGTTCACCCCCTCGCCTCTCAATGCGGCAGCCACCCGCCAGGCGTACTCCTTCACCCCGAGGTCCACCACGTATGCCTGGGTTACGCTCTTGGCTTTCCTGAAGAGCTTGAGCTCAATTCCCGCATCTATGAGCCTCTCAACCCCTATGGTTGTCCCGGTTGCGGGTAGATTAACACCGTAGGATCCAAGCAGGCCATCGTATCTCCCACCACCCGTGATGCTGCCTATTCTCGGGCTCTTGACCACTGTCTCGAATATGGGACCTGTGTAATAGTCCAGTCCCCTGACCATCGACAGGTCGAGCTTCACGTTTATCTTCCCGGCAAGTTTGAGCATCTCTCCCAGATGCTCCAGTGCCTCCTTAACTTCCGGCACATCACCGAACTCGTCCCCAACCCTTTCCATGACATCCTCCGGCCCCCCGCGAATATCTATGACATCCTTTATCGTGCTGACCTTACTGGCAGGGATAAGCTGTTTCAGTTCCTCCCTCACAGCCCCCCATCCCAGCTTCTCCACCTTGTCAATCGCCCTGTAAACGGCCAGCAGGTTTCGCTTGATTCCCAGCTTCTTTTCAAATATTCCTGACAGGAGTCTCCGGTCATTCACCTTGATGGTGTATCCGGGCAGCTTGAATTCCTTCATTACCGTCCCTATCACTGAGAGAATCTCCGCATCCGCCTCAGGACCCGGTGCCCCGACTATGTCAACGTCACACTGATAGAACTCCCTGTATCTCCCACGCTGTGGGCGCTCGTGGCGGTAAACCCTGCCTATGGCGTATCTTTTGAAGGGGAGGGGGATCCCCGGATTCTCGGAGATGAACCTCGCCAGTGGAACCGTGAGGTCATATCGGAGGGCGAGCTCTTTTCCGCCCCACCTGTCCTTGAATGTGTAGATGAGCTTGTTTTCTGCCTCAGTTCCATATTTTCCTTTTAGGGTTTCCCAGAGCTCGACTATCGGGGTCTCGAGGGGGTCAAACCCGAACCGCTGAAAGACCTTTTCCAGCCGTGAAAACACATCCTTTCGCAGTATAGCAATCTCCGGCGGGAAGTCCCTCATGCCTCTTGGGAGCATGGTACTCCCTGCCGTGGATGTTAAAAACTGTTTACATTTTTCCTTTTGTGAAGACCCCAAGGGATTTCCTTGTTGACTGCCTCCTGGCCAGGGGCTGCAGGGCCATCCGCTCCTCGGAGCGCAACCTGAACCGCCTTGCCATAAGGCTTCAAAGGGGAGAGCTTGGGCTGGAGGAGGGGGAATTTCATGGTCATGTTGTGGAGGAGCACAGGGCAGTCCGGTTGCTGGCAGGTGCCGGTGGTGAGGTTGCGAAGCTCAGGGCGGGCAGGGGAGGGGAGCGTGTTGACCTGGGAATAGAGCTGGAATTCCCAAAAATAGTGATTGATTATGGTCTCTGGGACTATCACACCCGGGAGGAGAGAAAGCTGTTGTTGAAGCAGAGTTCCCTCGCCCTTCAGGTTGTGCGGGACCATCTGTGGGACCGCAACCTGGTTCTCGCTTCGTGCCCCGACCGGGTGGCTGAACATTTTCGTTCCCTCGGGTTTTTCGGCGATATCCTGCCGGGCAGGTATGAGGGTAGGGCGGTCCTGCTTGACCCCCACGCCGAGAAAGAGCTTAAGTCCTTTGGTGAAGGCGTTTACATACTCGGGGGTATTGTGGATAAGAGCAACCGCATGCGCACCCAGGAGCTGGGCTATGAACTGCCCCGGGTGAGCCTCAAGCTTCACGGTCGTTCTTCCGGGGTTCCGGACAGGCTCAACCT
>CAYVAH010000048.1:0-1732 GCA_964449215.1 Candidatus Undinarchaeota archaeon
CACCCTTCCTCCTGCCCGAGCCAAAACCCAGGTGGAAGTCGCTGGTAAATCCCACACGCATGAACATTCCAGCAGTAGTCCTTTAAAATCATGGAGGACTATTTACCAGTAATGGGAGACCATGCACTTCTTCAAAATCGTGCTGTGGATGTCTTTTACACGTGTGACGAACGGTGTCACGCCAAATTCCGTTCCCTGATATCGGAGGTTGAAGTGGAAGTCAAAGATTGGCGTGTATTTGAAAAATCATTGTACCAGATAAAATACGGGTTTACGCACGAAGTGGAAAAAGGAACCCTTGGGTTGCTTCTCAAAATAGGTTTCCTTTATATACCGAAAAAACAGCCTCCCAGAATCCAAAAGAAGTTGAAAAGAGCCGGGAAGATCGCCGTCATAAGCTTCGAGAAGGAAGGGAAAGAAATTGTAAAGTATCTGAAAAAAGGGGGATTTGAGAGCACATATTTTCCCCTGAAACGGTTCAGAGACATCGAGGACGTGGACCTCATAATCTGCGCCTTGAACTCAACCTTCGCCGAGGACTGCGAAAAAATAAACAAACATTTTTTCGGGAAAATTCCCGTCCTCTTTGCACTATTTGACTGCTGCACAGGGCCATTCGTTGACGGACCGCCTTGTTTCTCATGCTTTTCGAGGAGGGCAAGAGGAGCCTGGCAAGACAACCCAACAAAGGAAGAATTTATCATCATAGGTGAGAGAAAAAAATATTTTCCACCGGACAATCTTAGCAGGAGCATCGAAATCATTGTGGATGAAGCCTCCTCGTTCTTTTCCGGCAGAACCCCGAGGTTGAAAGGGCATATTGAAGACCTTGGCGGAAATCTCCACAGGATATTCGAGCACGAAGCATGCAAGCATTCAAAAAGAAACAAAAAATTTGCGCTCAAAAGCCGGAAAGTCGTGTCGAAGAACAATGGTTACCGGGCATTCGGCACAGATTACACGCTCAAGAAGGCAGAAAAGCTCATAGGGAGGTTCAATGTGATAAATGAAGAAGTGCCATACACAAATAGGGGGGAAACTATCGCCCACCAGGTGTTGTTCTCAGAATCCACCCACCCGGAGCTCCTAAGACTCGCCAGCAAGGAACGAATCCTGGGACTCCGACGGACTTCGGGCAAGGGAATCAAAGGAAAACAAATAAGGGTAAGCGCACTGATGGAAGGAATAGAAAGGTATTGCTCAAAGTTTTCAGGGGATGAAGAGGTTATAGTAGCGCCATACAGCTCCTTAAAAGGGTCCGCGGTGAACCCGCGCAAGCTTAACTTGGGACTGGACCAGATCGAAGCATTTGACGAAGATGAACCCCTGGAATGGGTCAAGGGATGGTCACTCACAAGAAACAGGGAGGTTCTGGTTCCTGCCGTCTCGGCATTCCTCATATTCAAATCAAGAGCCTCCAGGTTTCTGAGCACAAGCTCCAACGGCCTCGCCTCCGGGAACTGTATTGAAGAGGCAATTCTCCACGGCATATGTGAAGTTGTGGAGAGGGATTCTTCAACCACGATCTGGAAAAATAAAATGAACATGCCCGATGTTGACATATCCCACTTGGACATACCGGGGCTTGAAAGAATCAAGCAGTTCCTCGAAAAGCGTATTTTGGGAAAGGTAAGCATCAACGTGAAAGACCACACCACAGATCTGAAAATCCCCACCCTTATGGCGCATCTCAGCACTGACAAAAGCAAGTTCGGTCACCCCCTGCACTCGG
>CAYVAH010000049.1:0-1688 GCA_964449215.1 Candidatus Undinarchaeota archaeon
GGGATTTTCATGTTGTCACTCCCTCACCAGCAGAAACCCAACAGGGGCTTTTTGCAGTCCCTGCGGGGTGGGGTAGTCCCTCTGCACCACGTGGGCCACTGAGAAGTTAGCGGCCAGAATCCTGTTAAATTTTTCCTGTGTGAGTGGATACGCCCAGTCAGGGGCGGTGTATTCCCAAATGTCCAGCTGGAGGAGGATGTTTGTTTGATTTGCTAGTTCATCGAGCTCCTCCGGCAACCCTCTGACATCTATGCCTGAAAATGCTCTTATCTGTCTCGCAGACTGTGAGTATATTGCATCAAAGCTGCGGAGGCTGTTGAGTTCCGCCACCTTTTCTCCGAGTTCCTGGAAGCCGGTGTATGTATGAACCTTGCTCTCAATCAGCGGGGTTATGTTCGGAAAACTCAGCAGACAAAACACAGCGGCGGCACCCACCAAGCGTTCATCAACCCCCACCACCTTTATCAGCCTGTGGGCAGCGAAGACTGCCAGGACTGCTGCTAACGGGACTGTCTGCAGCACATATCTCGGGACCTTTTCACCGGCAAATATCGAGAACCACAGGAAGTATGTGATGAATGCCAGAGCCAAAAACATCGCCTGTCTGTCTTTTGAGGCCAGGTAAGTTCCGACGAGTGCGAGCAGGAACACTGGCATGGTGTATATTGACCCGGCAGCATCCAGGTAGTATGTTCTTGAGCCTGTGAATATCATACCCTTCAGGCTTGCCCCGCCGAACTGGAATGGGCTTCCAAAGAAAAGGAGGTTCATGGTGGCCAGGAGGATGATGAGCCCAATGACCAGGGACCCCCCATATCTCACGCCATCGTCCAGCCCATTGGTGCGGAGCCAGTGAGCCAGGAAGAGGAGTGCAATTGGAATCGCCAGGACCCCCGAGACCCTTGCCATCATCACCCCGATGACGGAGAGCCCGAAGAGCACGCCCCATTTCTTGCTACCGTCGAACCTGGCGGCTGTGTATGAAAGAACGGTTAGCATGGTTGCAAGGTAAACATCAGTTAGCGAACGGACTGAGAAGAATGCATGCTGGGGGTTCAGTGCCACAAGCAGAGCTGCGGCGAGCCCTCCAAACTCATTTGTCAGTTCCTTTGCCAGGGCATAGACGGCGAGCAGACCTGCAAATGCTACGAGAAGAGTGGCAACCCTCGAGGCATAGAAGACGGGCACGAACAGACCAAGCACGGCGGTTGCGATGTCTATGAGATAGCCGTAGCTATGGAATGCCACCCTTCTTGAAAAAAGGAAGAGGGGATTCTCGAGCAGTTTTTCACCTATCCACATATAGACTGTTTCGTCGTTCCACACACTTTCCTGGAACACATAGGGGACTCTCACGAACCCGGCTACCACGACAATTAAGGAGAGGAAAAGCCAGTTTTTTTTCACCCAAGCTCCCTTCCCAGAATTTTAAATAACTACCCGCACTCATAGACCTTCAAGCTGGCGTTCTTGTAGACTATTGGAGGATACTCCTGTGAAAAGAGGGGCTGGCACCTCAAGCACCTCTCGACCTCGAGACTCACAGGGTCCTGTGAAAGGGCGACGTACTTCACACCTTCGGAGTGAAGGTACTCACATATTCCCTCAAAGTCTCCCCTTTGCAGGTAGCTTGTTGTTTCTTTTGAGTTCAACCCGAGTATGTCTATGACCCTTGTTCCTTTCTGGTG